>JALOTS010000314.1 GCA_025457785.1 Pontiellaceae bacterium
ACGGTCAAGGTGAGATGATTCTCAGGAAAATTTGGGTAGTAGCCGACGCACAGGCCTTCGTGAAACCGGCACAACCCGTGAATAAGTGTTTCCAACTCGGTTTCGTGGAGACCGAAAAACCGCAGGGTGCGTTGGCAGACGGCCTCACCGCCGGCAGCAACCTGGAGCAGGGAGGGTAAGACATAGTTATCAAAGAGCAGCCGCATCTCCCGGGGCACCCCCGGCAGAAAATACAGCCAGGTGCCCTGATGCTGCAGAAAAAAGCCGCAGGCCGTGGCCTGGGGGTCCAGGATGCAGGCGCCATGGGGAATCAGGGCCAGACGGGCAAACCGGTCCTCCCAGGGCAGGCCCCGTTGCTCGAAACACTCCCGGAGGCGCTGCAAAAGGGACTCATCCTGGTGCAGGGGCAGGTGCAGCACGGAGGCGGCCGCCTCGGCGGTGATATCGTCTTCGGTGGGACCCAAGCCACCGGTAACAATAACGAACCGGGAGCGGCTGAGGCCTCGGGCCAGGGTGTCCTGCAACAGGGGAGCGTTATCTCCCAGGAAGGTTATAGCCTGGACGGTGAGGCCGGCTTCGTGCAGGCGAGCTGCAGCATAGCGGGCATTTTCATCGGCCACGCGGCCACTGATGATTTCGTTGCCGGTGCAGATAATTTCGCAGGTGAAGGCATGGTTGTTCAAGGAGAAATCCATTGTCTGAAAACAAAGAGTATTAATCCGGCATAAACAGGAAATCTTCTCATCGTTTTTTCTCCTCCTGGTCATGAAACCTGAAAATAACTTCATCATGCTATTTTTCCACAAAAAAGCACTGGGCATGAAACCGGAGGAAATTATCAGGCTCGTTGCCGAATCCGGGCTGAAAGGCCGCGGAGGAGCGGGCTTTCCCACCGATATCAAATGGAAGCTGGCGGCGGCGGTAAAAGACGACCTCAAGTATGTGGTCTGCAATGCCGATGAAGGCGAGCCGGGCACGTTCAAAGACCGCGTGATCCTGACCGACTTTGCCGATCTGATGTTCGACGGCATGACCATCGGAGCCCGCGCCATCGGCGCCTGCAAAGGGATTGTCTATCTACGCGGCGAGTACACCTATCTGCGCGGCTTCCTGAAAGGCAAACTGTCCGAACGGCGAAAAAACGGGTTGCTGGGCTCGAATATACTCGGCACAGAAGGCTTCAACTTTGACATCGAAATCCGGATGGGAGCCGGTGCCTATGTCTGCGGTGAAGAAACCGCGCTGATCGAATCGCTCGAAGGACAGCGCGGTGAACCGCGCAACCGCCCGCCCTTCCCTGTCAACACCGGATTCCTCGGACATCCGACTATTGTGAACAACGTGGAAACCTTCACCTGGGTTCCCTGCATCGTCTCCAAGGGCGCAAAGTGGTTTAATGATATCGGCACGGAAAAATCGACCGGACTGAAACTGTTCAGCGTTTCCGGCGATTGCGGAAAACACGGAGTATTCGAATTTCCGATGGGAATCACTCTGCGGGAGCTGCTCGAAAAAGTAGACGGAACCGGTGCCAAGGCGGTTCAGGCGGGCGGCGCCTCCGGACGCTGCATACCGGCCAGTGAATTCGACCGCACCATCGCCTTTGAAGATGTCCCGACCGGCGGCTCCATCATTGTGATCGGGCAGGGGCGCGACATGCTGAAAGTGGCGGAAAACTTCATGGAGTTTTTTGTGGACGAATCCTGCGGTCAGTGCACGCCCTGCCGTGAAGGCAACGCCAAACTGCTCGAAGGCATCGAACTGCTGCAAAAAGGACGCTGCTCGATGAAATATCTGCGCGAGCTCTGCTCGCTGGGCGAAACGATGCAACTGGCGTCGAAATGCGGTCTGGGGCAGTCCAGTCCAAACGCATTTCTCTCCATCGTCAGAAACTTTAAAGATGAAATTATGGGGCGCACTGAAAAGACGCTTTAGGAAGGGGAAGCCATGCCGACATTAAGTGAAAACACATCACGCTCTCCGCTGAGCCAGAGAATTCAACCCATGGGAATCCCGGGGCTGGAAGTCATCGACCAACTGGTAACCGTTACCATCGACGGCAAAGAGGTTACCGTTCCGGCCGGAACCACCATTCTTGAAGTCGCGCAGCAGATCGGTGTCCGCATTCCGACCCTTTGCTATCACGAAGATCTCTGCATCGCCGGCGTCTGCCGGATTTGTGTGGTTGAAGTCGACGGACAGCGCACTCTGCAGACCGCCTGCAGCTATCCGGTCACCACACCCATCACCGTCCGGACGCACACACGCAAGGTGCGTCAGGCCCGGCGGCATATTCTGGATCTGATGCTCTCCAAACACTACGGCGAGTGCTATGCCTGCGCCCGCAACAACAACTGTGAACTGCAAACGCTGGCCAAAGAATACGGAGTCGACCACTTCCGCTTCGGGCATCCGGAAAAACCGCGCTTCAATATCGACCGCTCCAGCCACAGTCTGGTGCGCGACATGGACAAATGCATCCTCTGCCGCCGCTGCGTCCGCACCTGCATCGACCTGCAGGAGGTCGGCGTACTCGAAGTCGACCAGCGCAGTGACCGGTCTAAAGTAATCACCTTCGGCGACAAGCCGCTCGGCGAGGTCGTCTGCATCAACTGCGGCCAGTGTATCAACCGCTGCCCCACCGGCGCCCTGCGCGCCAACGACCCGACCGATGAAGTCTGGGCGGCCATTGATGATCCGGCCAAACATGTTGTCATCCAGACCGCGCCCAGCCCGCGCGCGGGGATCGGCGAATGCTTCGGTCTCGAACCGGGCCGACCGCTTACATTCGAAATGAACACCGCGCTGCGTGAATGCGGCTTTGATAAAGTATTCGACACCAACTTCACCGCCGACCTCACCATCATCGAAGAGGGAACTGAACTGCTGCTCCGTCTGCACAAGGCGCTGGTCGAAAAGAAACCGGTTGCCCTGCCGCAGTTCACCAGTTGCTCGCCCGGATGGGTTAAATATCTCGAACACTTTTATCCGCAATACATCCCCAACCTCTCCTCGGCCAAGAGCCCGCAGCAGATGTTCGGCGCCGTCATAAAAACCTATTACGCCCGGATTAATAACATCGACCCGAAAGACATCGTCACCGTCGCGCTCATGCCCTGCTCCGCCAAAAAATTCGAATGCAACCGCCCGGAAATGTGCGACAGCGGATGGAAAGATGTCGACTACGGCCTGACCACCCGCGAACTGGCGCAGATGATCAGCCTTGTTTGCGGCATCAAAGTGGAAAACCTCTTTGAACACGCCGACATCATCCCGGCACGCGGTTTTGAAGGCATCCGTTTTCTGGAACTGCCAATCAAAAAGGTCGGCCCCGTACCGGAACTGCTCAAAGGGCTGTTCGACGACTGGAACTGGCTCGAAGGTGCCGTTCTCAAAGTCGCCATTGCGCACGGAACCGCCAACGCAAAACGGGTCATGGAAGACATCAAGGCGGGCGGACGGTGCAGCGAATGCCATTTCATCGAATTCATGGCCTGTCCCGGCGGATGTCTCGGCGGCGGCGGGCAGCCCGTTCCCACCAGTCCGGCCATCCGGGAGGCGCGTGCCAAAGCCATCTACGCCGAAGACTCCGCCTATGAGATCCGCAAATCGCACGAAAATCCGGCGATTACAGAACTCTATACTAAATTCCTGACTGAAGGTCCCTGCAGTCACCTCAGCCACAAACTGCTGCACACCGGATACACCCCGCGGGGAAAATATATTGTCTGAAAATTCTGCTGCCGCAGAACTCATAGATGTCATCGAGTCTCGATGAAGACATCAGTGTCGAAAGGCTTCTTCTTGGGACAGGTGACTGCACAAATCGCCAGCATCTCGCCGTCACCGAAGAGTCTTCCGGATACAAAACTAAAGCATAGACGGTTCAGCGTCAGACGAAGTGGACACCGAAGGAGCAAAAAATGGCTTTTGACCGTTGAATAGCTTGAAAAAAAAAAGCAGAGGGCAAGATTGAAAAGCTCTGTGTCTCTGTGCACTCTGTGTCTCTGTGCGCTCTGTGGTGAAAGGCCGTTGAATTTGATTAGTGAAAATCAGTGGAGATCAGTGGTTTCCAGCCTTTGGAAAACATGAGTTTGAATCCGCGTTAATTCGCGTTCATTCGCGGTTGAGAACTGCGCAGTACGGAATACGGGGACATTCGCCTTGCTTGCATACCATAAGCCGCTTACGATAACCGCCATGAAACAACCAGATTCCATTCGAGAGTATTTTGCCCGGATCGGGCGCAAGGGCGGATCGAAAAGCCGCCGGACGCTGTCGTCCGAAACGGCGCGTGAGATGGTGCGCGTGCGCGAGGCGCGACGGGCGTTCCACCGGTTCCATGCGCAATGTTTTTGGTTTATGCGGGAGGATATGAAGATTACACCGGAGGATATTCCGGAAATCGTCCGGGGCCTTCGAAAAGATGGAGGGCGGGAAGGAATGCTTCTCGCGGCGAAATTATGCCGTTAACCGATATTCAAGCCGCCGTGCTCCGGATCATCGCCGCCAACCGCAGCGAAGAGAGTTATCTGGCCGGAGCGACTGTTCTGCACCGCACACCCGCATCCCTCCGGTTTTCTCAGGACGTGGATCTGTTTCATGATGTTCAGGAACAGGTTGTTCTGAGCGCCGGGCAGGATGTGAAGACGCTGACGGATGCCGGGTACGGCGTGGAGTGGCTTCTGCGCACCCCCGGACTGTGCCGGGTGCTGGTTCAAATGGAGAAAAAGCGTCTTCTGATCGAATGGGCGCAAGACAGCGCCTTTCGGTTTTTCCCGTTGCAGAAAGATGATTTCTGCGGCTGGCGGCTTCATGATGCGGATGCTGCAACCAACAAGGTACTGGCGCTTGCCGGACGAAGTGAGGTCCGTGATTTTGTCGATGTGCTGGAGTTGCACTCATCGTATCTTTCGCTGGGGACGTTGGTCTGGGCGGCCTGCGGAAAAGATCCGGGGTTTACGCCCGATTTTCTGCTCGATCATGCGGCACGACATACGGCCCATACGCAGGCGGACATCAACCGGCTCGATCTGAGAATGCCGCTTGATCTGCACGAGCTGAAGAAAACCTGGCTTACCGCACTGGACGATGCCCGCAGGCTGGTTTCAAAGCTTCCTCCCGAAGATGCAGGATGTTTTTATCTTAGCGCATCCGGAAATCCAGTGAATCCTGATCCGGAGTCGGACGGATTCAACACACTGATTCGGCACTTCGGCAGGCCGTGCGGTTCGTGGCCGTCGGTTGCCGTTCAGGAAAAATTTGATGGGATAACAGGATTGACCTGATGAAACACTCTGGACATCGGAAAGAATAAACCGCTAATGAACGCCAATGGCCGCGAATTTTGCAGGGCGGGAACGGTTGGAGACCTTCCCGCCGAAAGATGAGGAGAGTTGTAACCGCAAAGGAACGTAGAGAACGCAAAGGAGAATGCCAAAAAGGCGGGCAGTCGATGGTAAACTGGGCAGGCAAGAGAGGAATTATGAGAAAGTTTATAATCAGGGTGTTTTTTGTATCGTTACTTATTTCCGTTTTTATTTTAACGGAAGTCGTGCTGGTGCATTTTATTAAGAGCCCGACCCTGCCGGTTGAAGAAGCCAGGTCGTTATGCAGGCAAATAGACGAAGTATTTGAACGAGTCGAGCCGAGCTCCCCAGGTCGCTTGATAGCCCTTGCCGCGCTGATGCGGATAAAAATCGAGGCTGGAGG
>JALOTS010000315.1 GCA_025457785.1 Pontiellaceae bacterium
TGATGCAGGAGGTGATGGAGGCCGCCATTCCGGGGTCGAAAACGAGGGCATCCATGAGGCTTTGGGGATCTTTGGCATGACCGCCGGGCAAGGGAGAACCGAGGCAAGTGAGGACGCGCTGCCAGCGCTCTTCGGCAGAGATGTCGGTCTGGTCGAGCATCATGTTGAGATGCATACGGATCAGCCGATTTATTACACATTTACGGTTCCGGACGAACCGCTTGACTTTTATCGGAAGTATAATTGGCGGAAAGCGTCGGAAGAGTTTTTTGAAAAATTTCCTTCGTCGGCTTTTTTGGAACTGACCAGGGGGAAATATGAAAAAGAATTTGGAAAATGGAGCTTTCCTCAGTCCTATTTTGCCCGTTCCGTAATGTTCACAAACGAACCCGCGCTGGTTCTGCACCGCTGGAAGGTGCTTGATTTCGCAGATCCCTATACAAACCGGGTGATTACACGGATTTATTATAATACGACGGAAGACCTTATTGCGGCGGCCCGTAAAGCAGGGCGTGATACGCTTCTCCTGTACGGACCGGAATGGGGTTATATTAAACCCGGCTGGGAGCAGGGTGATTTTGTGGATTGCCGTATCATGGGCGAGTCCGCTTCGGTCGATCTCTATAACTTTAAATCCGGGTCTTACGGCGGATTCCTGGAAATTTCGGCGGTGGCGATGGGTCAGGCCAAAATTGTTTCGATGAACGGCGAATCCGTTCAGTTCCCTCCCGGAGAAGTTTGGTGCGTGACCATTCCGCTGACGCTTCAGCCCGGCAAAAATACAATTCCCTTCACCAGCCCGACAGCGGGTTCGCTCTTCATTCTCGATCTCCACTGGACAACGGAAACACCTTGATCGGGCTCCCGCTTTGGCGGATTGCCCGAAGGAAAAGCAGGCAGAATGGCAAAATAAATTGAAATTTGGCGCGACCTGTCCGATAGTGCCCCCTTTAACACAGCTCAGGGATGGTCGCTTTACGTACAAGGAGAAAACCATGGCGTATGATTTAACAGGTAAAATTAAGCTGATTAAGGAAGCTCAGGTCTTCGGGACAAAAGGATTTACGAAGCGCGAATTTGTGGTGACGGTTGAGGATGGAAAATATCCGCAGGATATCGCGCTCGAATGCGTGCAGGACAAGGTCACGATTCTTGACGGACTCAAAGAGGGGCAGACGGTGACGGTGACGTTTGATCTGCGCGGTCGCGAATATAACGGACGCTATTTCAATAACTTGCAGGCGTGGCGCATTAAGGCCGGTGAACCGGGCGACCCTGTTGCCGATGAGGATCGCCCGCCGATTCCAACCGATGCCGAGGCGCCTGCCGAGCTTGATGACAATATTCCGTTTTAGATTCTTCTTCGAAGAATCCAGCAAAAAGCGCACAGGTTTGGCGTGGTTGAGTGGTTAGAAAAACTTTTGATTTGGATATTTTTACCGGAGAAAAATGATGAAAGTTGTATTGGCCTATTCAGGCGGATTGGACACGACGGTGCTTTTGACATGGCTTCAGGAGCAGTTTAAAGCGGAAGTGATCTGCTATTGCTCGAACGTCGGGCAGGAGGAAGAACTCAACGGGCTGGAAGCGAAGGCCCTTAAACACGGCGCGGTTAAGTGCATCGTGGACGATGTCTGCGAAGAATTTGCCCGGGATTTTGTATTTCCCATGATGCAGGCCAACGCGATTTACGAGGGTACTTACCTGCTCGGAACCTCCATCGCCCGGCCGCTGATCGCCAAACGCATGATGGAGATCGCGATCGCCGAAGGCGCGGAAGCGATCTGTCACGGCGCAACCGGCAAGGGAAATGATCAGGTGCGTTTTGAGATGACCGCCTATTCGATGAAGCCTGATATCAAAATTATCGCCCCGTGGCGTATGCCGGAGATTTTTCCCTTTAAAGGCCGCCCGGACATGATCAAATACCTGGAAGAGCATGGGATTCCGTGTCAGGTGTCCGCTAAAAAACCCTACAGCACTGACCGCAATCTGCTGCATATCAGTTTCGAAGGGGGAATTCTGGAAGATCCGTGGAATGAAGCGGATGAAAATATGTGGTGCATGACCAAACCGCTGAGTCAAGCCGCTGACAAGCCGGAATATGTCGTTGTCAGTTTTGAAAAGGGCATTCCGGTCGCCGTCAATAACGAAAAATTTTCACCGGCGGCGCTGATCCGCAAACTCAACGCCATCGGCTGCGAGCATTCGATCGGGCGCATCGACATTGTTGAAAACCGTTTCACCGGTATGAAGGACCGGGGAATTTATGAAACGCCCGGCGGAACGATTCTGCACCACGCGCACCGTGCGATGGAGTCGATCACCATGGATCGTGAAGTCATGCACCTGCGCGACTCGCTGATTCCGAAATATGCCACACTGGTTTACAACGGCTTCTGGTTTGCGCCGGAACGCGAAATGCTTCAGGCGGCGATTCTGGAAAGCCAGAAAATGGTCACCGGCGATGTGCGCGTTAAGCTGTTCAAAGGCGGAGTGCATGTGTGCGGACGCCGCTCCCCCTGTTCACTGTACGACTCAAAGGTGGTTAGCTTTGATGAGGCGGGCGGCTACGACCAGACCGACGCGACCGGCTTTATTAAACTCAACGCATTGCGTCTGCGTGTTCGTGCCGCCATGCAGAAAAAATAACGGGAAGTTTTACAGTTTCCTGTTGGCGGGGACAGATCAAAGGTGTATTAGGGCGCTCGTAAATTAATGAAAGGCCCATGAGTACTGTCACCATCCGTTCCGCTGAACCGTCCGACTTACCGGCGGTTGCGGCGATTGAAACCCGTTGTTTCCACGCTTCGCGAAGAAGTTCGCGGAGAGCTTTGAGGCACAGTTTAAGCAGTCCGTCCCAGAGCGTCTGGCTGGCGATAAGTCCGTCGGACGGGCGCAGGCGGGTTGCCGGGGCTATGGTTCTGCATCATCACCGGCTCGCGCTCCGGATTTATTCTGTGGCGGTCCTGCCTGAATTTCGCGGCAATGGTGCCGGACGGCGCCTGGTCAATTACGCGATTTCTCTGGCGCGCAAAACGGGACGTTCTTCCGTTACGCTCGAAGCGGACCGCCGCGACCGTGTTTTGACCGCCTGGTATGAAGGATTTGGATTCGAGACCTATCGTATTTTGAGAGATTATTATTCACCGGGCCGTCATGCGGTTCGCATGAGGCTTTCATTAAAACCTGCGCTCAAAGGAGGGCGCGTTTGTGGCTGTCCCATTGGACATTCGACATTGAGGAAGTTGAAGTGATTTCGGCCAAGGCCTATCTGACCGAAAGCCGTTATGCGCAAATGAAAAACGCGCGGGTTTTCAATCTCTGCCGTTCCTACCGCTATCAATCGGTCGGCTATTATGTCTCCCTGCTGGCCGCCGCCCGCGATCACCGGGCGATTCCCAGCGTAACCACTATGCAGGATTTCCGGTCACAGACAATTATCCGCACGATCGCCGAAGATATTGATGAGTTGATTCAGAAAACCTTCGCCAAGGTGCCGGAAAAGGAATTCACCCTTTACGTTTATTTTGGTCAGACAGTGTTGCCGGAACATCGTTATGTCGGTCGCGCACTGTACAACCTGTTTCAGGCTCCGTTGATTAAGGTCAGCCTTGAATGTACGAAAAAATGGCTGATCCAGCAGATTACACCGCTTTCGCTGGGACAGATTCCGGAGGTGGATCAGGAGCATATCGCCGAATTTGCCCGCAATTATTTTTCCCGTAAACGCTTCCAGAAGAGCCAGATCCAGCAATATGCCTACGATTTGGCGATTTTAGTCAATCCGGAAGAAAAAAGCGCTCCGTCCTGTAAAAAGGCTCTCAAAAAATTTGAAGAGGCTGCCGACGAACTGAACGTCTATACCGAATTTATCACGAAAGACGACTACAGCCGGCTTTCGGAATTTGATGCCCTGTTCATCCGCGAAACAACCTCCGTCAACCATCACACCTACCGCTTTTCACGTAAAGCGTATGCGGAAGGGCTGGTCGTTATTGACGATCCGTTCTCCATTCTGCGCTGCGCCAACAAGGTCTATCTCGCCGAGCGGCTCGCGCAGGCCAAAGTTCCGGCCCCGAAAACCGTTATTTTGCAGAAAGACAACCTCAAGAACAGCGCGGAAAGTCAGGGAATCAGTTTCCCCTGCGTACTCAAACAGCCGGACAGCGCCTTTTCTCAGGGCGTGGTGAAGGCTGCAAATGAAACCGAGTTCCGCGAAAAACTGGAAAAACTGTTTGAAAAATCCGACCTGATTATCGTGCAGGAATTTATGCAGTCTGATTTCGACTGGCGCATCGGTATTCTCGACCGCAAGCC
>JALOTS010000039.1 GCA_025457785.1 Pontiellaceae bacterium
CCAATTCCGTCAGCGGCATCCCCTGAACATTGTAATTTTTCAAAGCATGGAAACGTTGAAATGGGTTGCCTCGGCGGACGGCGTACAAACCGAATTGGTTTTGCCCGGTCCGTTCGAACCGGCTCGTCAGCCGGAAAAGGCCGCTGCGGCGATCCGTCAATGCGTCGAAAAACTGGGCGATACCGATTGGAAGCTGGACGAATTGACGCTGGAAGGTCCGGCGGTCTTCGTTCCGGTTTCCGTTTTAAACGAGGCCCGCCGCCGGTTGATTGACGATTTTTCCAGCCTTTGGAAAAGTCGTTGCAGGGCGGGAAATGTGATCCCGCCGGTTTCCGAGGTCATGGACCTCGGCTACAGACAAAAGACGGATTCCGAGGTCATGGACCTCGGCTACAAACTAAAACAGGTTGTCTGGTCGGTGAAATCCAGAGTTTTCCGCGCTCTGGAAAAGGTGGATGAGTTTGTTCTGGAAATTGATCCGGCGTGTCCGGATGAGGTAGAAAAAGCGCGGGTCTTTTACGGCGATAAACTGCGGCTGGCTCTGCCTGTGATCATCCGTGATGAAGAGGTTCCTGTTTACCGGAAATTGATTTCTGAATGTAGATCAAGCGTCACGCCTGATCAGAACAGGCGGGACGCCCGTTCAATTTTCTCAAAATGGGAAGCGGCGAATATCGGCGGGTTGAATTTGTTGCAGGGTCAAACGGACATCACCGCCGACTGGCCGCTTTATACGCTCAACACGCAGGCGGCACTGCAGTGGAGAGCGCAGGGCGTTCAACGCTTTGTTCTCTCGCCGGAAGAGGATGCGGAAAATCTTTATACACTGATCAAACAGCTTGGCGATGCCGCTCTGGTTCCGGTCTATCAGCATACACCGCTGATGATTTCGGCCACGCGTCCGGCGGCGGCAGGAACAACCTTGACGGACCGTTCGCGGCGCAGGTTCCGCATTGAGTCCTCCGGACATGAATTTGTGCTGACGAATGAAACGCCCTTTTCGCTGGCGGACCGCCTCGTTGAGCTGAAAGCGCGCGGCGCACGGCATTTCCGCATTGATCTGAGTTACGGCACGGATTCAGCGAATGAGGCCGCTGATCTCGTTTGCCGCATTATGTCCGGCCGGCCGGTTCCCGGCCATTCCGGAAATTTCGATCGCACGCTGGAGTGAATTCCGGTTGTCTGTTACCTGTCGGGTTCTAATCCGGCATCAGTTCGGCGACAAAGTTTCCGACAATGACTTTACTGGTCATTTTTACCGGGATATGGCGGTGATCGGATGTCACCCAGATGGTCATTTCGGCATCCTTGCTTTTTTCAAAAACACCGCCGACATCCTTCAGATCGGGAACCAGCCGGAAGGTGTCATATTTTTTCCCGTTCACCTTGATCTGCTCGCGGGCAGTCACCCTGATCTCGGCCATCTTGCAGCGTTTTCCGTCCGTGAGCGGACCTCGAATAACCGAGTCGATGTCGAACAACTGCAACCGGACAAAATAGAAGGCGGAAAGCGGATCCAGCGTTTTTTCCAAAATCGGCGTGCTGACACGCTTTCCCTTCAATGCTTCATGGTAATGTACCGTCAAGGTTTCCCAGTCAAACTCCAACGACTCATTCCGTTTGGTTTTCCCCTCGCACTGAATTTTGGAAAAGCGAAGTGAACGGCAGACATCGTATTCAGTCAGCGAAGTAAGGGTGTCGCGCACTTTGAAAATCCGATCAGCCACTGCGCCGGTGCGGGCGGTCATCCGGAAACGGCGGACTTTCCGCCCGTTGATCTCTTCGTCTGCGAGAACTTCCGTGGTGGCATACCCCACCGTAATGAACTGCCATCCGAGACTGTAGGTCAGTTTTTCACCTGCTTCGAAGGGCGGTGGCGACGCGGAATTTTCAGCCGCCGCCGAACGGATATCCCCGCCGAACAGAGTCAGAATCAGAGCGATTAAAAAAACAGGTTTTCCCGTTCCGAACGGGATCGAGGGGGGGGTCTTTGTAAACCGGTGATTTTTATTAAGCTGCTTCATGTATCCCGTCCTGTTGACGATGCTCCTTTTTTCCGGATATTGGAAAGCTACAGATAAAGGGCGGTTTTCGGCTTGCTTTCGTGAATATTGTATTGCCGCATGGCCATCAGCCACCACGGAGCCAGTTTTTCCGGCGGCAACTGCCAGATTTGTTTATGGAGCCAGGCCATACATTTTGGATTCATCAGCAGTACCATTTGTTCGCGGCGGCTCAAGACATCAGGTCCTTCGGTGATGACCCGGTTTTGCAGTTCCGAAAAGTATGCGCTGTCGAGGCGGCGTTTGTTGTGTCGGCGCAGCAGCGCAATGTGAATGGCGTTGACATAGGGGTCGATGACGACCTGCATAAAGCCGTAGTTGTTGCGTAACGGTTCGAGCGGCGGCACATGCCGGTCGCAAATGTCGAGGCTCACCTGCAACTCCGCCAGTTCAACCGGCGGTTTGCTTTCCTGCGGAGTGAGGAAGAATTTTGCACGGCGAAGGGCTTTTCCTGCTGACACTTTGCTGAGAAGAAGGGTGAGGGGTATGGAGAAGATGAGGCCGGTGAAAACGGGGCTCATCCACCAGAAAAAGGCCGGGTTGATGTGCCAGGCCAGCAGTCCCCACAGAACGCCGACCAGGGTGTGTCCGGCATAGGCTTCGAATGCTTCACCCCAGTCGATGCCATCTTTGCCGCCACGCCGCTGGGGCCCCCAGCCGACTTCCTCTCCGGCGATTACGCCGAGGACAAAGCGGGAGTGAAAGAGCATCAGAACGGGGGTGATCAGCATGGAAAAAAGATGTTCCAGCAGGACGCTGGCGGTGGCGCGCAGGCGTCCGCCAAACGGGCGGGCGGTTTTTTTGTGGCGCAGAATGAGCAGCAGGCTGAGCAGCTTGGGGAGAAATAACAGAAAAAGCGTGGTGGCAAAGAGAAGAATGGCCAGCCGGTTTCCGCCGATATCGAGTACGGATGAAAGGCCGACATCTGAATCGTAGGAGGGTTCTGCGAACCGGGAGGATATCCAGAACTGGAGGGTTCCCAGAATCATGAAAAAGAGCCAGAGCGGGGAGGCGAGATAGCTCATGATGCCGAGGGCTAAATGAAGACGGTTGATTGGGCGGACGTGGGGGGAGAGTACGAGCCAACTGTGCTGAAAGTTGCCTCGGCACCAGCGGCGGTCGCGTTTGGCCATGTCGAGGAGTGTCGGCGGGCCGCCTTCATAGCTTCCGCTGAGGCCGTAAGCCAGCCAGACTTCGTAGCCGGCGCGGCGCATGAGGGCGGCTTCCACGTAGTCGTGGCTCATGAATTTTGCGCGGGGTGTTTTACTGGCCGGAAGATCGGGCAGGGCGCAGTGCTTGATGAACGGAGCCAGCCGGATGATGGCGTTGTGTCCCCAGTAGTTTCCTTCGTCGGCCTGCCAGAAGTTGAGTCCGGCCTGAAAAACCGGGCCGTACAGGGAGCCGGCGAACTGCATGAACCGGCCAAAGAAGCTTTCGCTAAGAGCCTGAACCGGTGCCGCCTGAATAATTCCGGCTTTGGGGTTCAGTTCCATGAGCTGTGCCAGTTTAACGAGACTGGATCCGCTCATGACGCTGTCGGCATCCAGAATTATCATGTAACGGTATTTACTGCCCCATCGGCGGCAGAAGTCGCTGATATTGCCGCTTTTCCGGTTGAGGGCGACTTTGCGCTTGCGGTAGAAAATCCGTCCGAAGCCGTGTACCTGTTTGCAAAGTTCCGCCCAGGCCATTTCCTCTTCGATCCATTTGTTCGGGTTGTTGGAGTCGCTGAGGATAAAAAAGTCAAAGCGCTGGAGGTGTCCGGTTTTTTCAACGGAGCGGTAAATGGCGCGCAGGCCTTCATAGACACGGCTGACATCTTCGTTGAAGATGGGCAGGACAACCGCTGTAACGGGAAGTTCCGGCGGAGCGGGCATGTTTTCGAGCACAGAAAGCAGTCGCGCAGCATCGCGCCGGCGCCAGAGAAGAAAAAATCCGGTCAGAGCCTGAACGACGCCCAGGGAGACGGGGGTGAACAGCACGGCAAAAAGAATGAGAATGGCAATTTCGCAACTGTTCATGCCGCCGCCGCGCCAGAGAATGTCTGCCATAATCCAGGTAGCCAGTGTACTAAGCAAAAACACCATCGAAAAGAAGCCGATTCGACGACGTATTTTCTGTGTGCCGGAGAGGGGTTTTATGGATGCCATGATCGGGACCGCCAGAAAAGAAAGGTTAGAAAAGCCAGAAAAATGAGCCAGCCGATCAGTGCTTTGATGACGGGCATCCGATTCAGCGCGTCCATGGCATCGTCGGCGAATTCGGGAATCAGTCCCAGATCGATCGGGCGGGGCACCATGCTGCTGATCTGCAGTTCGGGTCCGGCGCGCATGAGGCTTTTGCGCATCGCGGTTTTCAATTCGTTCGGAACGTTTTGGGTTTCCAGAAAGGCATAGGGCCAGCGCAGGGGGCCGTCGCAGAGAAAAAGAGCGACACGTCCGTCGGCGGCGGTAAAGCTGGTGTCGGTGTCGGCAGGCAGATCCATGATGCGGGTAAACCACTCGTTGAGCAGGGTGTTTGCCTCTTCGATGGCAAGGGTGGCCAGCGGCGTTGTCCGGGTCTGCTCCTGTCCGCGAAAGCTGATGCGGTGCAGAATGGTGGTGATGAGTCGTGCTCGGTGCAGATGGCTGTCCACCTCGTGAGCCCGCAGGTAGCTTTCGAGTTTTTCATAGGCGCTGTTCCATTCCTCCGGGCTTCCCCAGGTTGGAACGAACGGTTCTATGGGTTCCAGAAATAGGTCCATGTTTCACTCCGGGGCAATCCGTCCGATTGCAGAAAACAGCGCATTTCGACCGGCAGGGTGCGGTCAACAGGCTCCACATCAAAAAAGACCCGCCATGCGTTGCCGGGATCGTTCCGCTGAAGATGTTTCCCTTTCAGGTTTCCGTTCGTCAGAGAGATAACGGGTGTCACGCTGTCCGGATTATTGCGATCCATTCCCGGATGATTGCTGAAATCGAGAACGAATTTTTTTGCGCCGGGATATTCGGCGGCATCGCCGATTCGTGTGGCCAGCGTTCGCGCCAGCGGCGGGAGAGCCGGATCGTCGGAGAACCAGTGCAGGCGGTATGAAAATTCAAGGGGCTTTCCCGGAGTGAGCGGTTCGGCGGGCATCCAGAACGCGACGATATTATCGGCATATTCTATGCCGGTCGGGAGTTCAATCAGCCGGATTTCGCCGCGTCCCCAGTTCGGGCCGGGTTCAACCCATGCACTGGGACGGTTTTGGTAAAAGGTTTCGAGGTCTTCATAATTTGAAAAGTCCCGGTCCCGCTGGAGGAGCCCGAATCCGCGCGGGTTTTCGGCGGCGAAACAGGAGACCTTTATGCCGCCTTCATTGGAGAGCGGGCGCCAGAGCCATTCATCGGCGCCGGTATGGACGATCAGTCCATCGGAATCATGCACCTCCGGGCGGAAATCTTTGTGGCGGGAGGTGGAGTGTTCGCCGAACCAGAACATACTGGTCAGCGGGGCCAGACCGAGTCCTTCGATAGGCTGTCGGGCGAATAGAGCCGCCCGGATCTCCATAACGGTATCGGCTCCGGGAATCAGAATCATTTCATATGCACCGGCGAGACCGGGGCTGTTGAGAAGGGCATAGATTTTGATGCGCTCCGAACGGGCATCCGGCTTTTCGACCCAGAATTCGGTGAATTCCGGAAATTCTTCAGGCGTTTTCCCGGCGACATTAATTGCCAGTCCTCTGGCGGACAGTCCGTAATGCAGTCCTTTTCCCAGCGCCCGGAAGTAGGAGGCGCCTTGAAAAACAATGACCTCGTCGAGGTATTCTATTGTGTTGAGCGGATAATGAATCCGGAAACCGTTAAACCCCAGATCATCCGGAAGCCGTCCATCCAGCTTCACCTGTGAATAATTAAAAAAGTTTTTGGAAAAAGGAATCGGATCGACCTGCCCGTTTTCGACGGCGTTGACCGCAATGTGACCGTTTTGGGGGCCGCCGCGGTGAAGGAACTGGAGCTGGAAGGGGAGCCGATCCATCCGCCAGACAGCCGATTTGGGATCAAAGCGGATGTTGCGCATATCGTCGTAGTTGAAATGACGCAATGCGGCGGGCAGTGTCCGGTCGGGTGCCTGATACGGCGCGACCGACAGATTTTGTGCGTGATTTTTGAGAATATCAAAATTAAACGCGGAATCTTCACCCTGCGCGAATCCTTCAAGCGACGCACAGAGCAGAACCATCAAAACAAAGGGGTATTTATTCACGCGCGAAGCATATTCGAAGCGCAGTTAAATGCACGAAAAAAGAACGCGGGACGATTCATTACATCATGAACAGCATTTCGGCGTAGGTCGGCATCGGCCAGATGTCGTTCGGAACCATCGTTTCCAGAAGATCGGCTGACGCACGGACTTTGACCATCGCCGCAATCAGTTTTTCCGAGCCTTGCGCTTTTTCGAGCAACGCGACGGCTTTGTACATTTTTTCGGTTTCTGCGCATATGGTCTTAAGTGAAGCTTTGGCTCCAGCGACCGTTCCGCCGGCGGCGGAAATTGATTTGATTGCATCCGCCAGTTCTTTTTGCGCGGTTACAACGGCCGGGATGATCATGGTTTTTGCCATGGTCAACGTCACACCGGCTTCAATTCCAATGATCTTTTCATAAGTTTCATTGTAAATTTCGAAGCGTGAATGCAGCTCTTTTTCGGACAAAACGCCGTATTTGGCGAAAAGTTTTTTCGCTTTTTCGGTGTTAAAGGCCTTCAGGGATTCCGGGGTTTTTTTAATGTTCGGCAGGCCGCGTTTTTCAGCCTCTTTTGCCCACGCATCGGTGTAGTTGTCGCCGTTAAATAAAATGCGTTTGTGTTTTTTGATCAGGCCCGCGAGCAGTTTCTGCAGTGATTCATTGAAATTCCCGCCTGCTTTGACCTCGGCTTCGAGCTTCGTGCAGATTTCATCGAGGGCTTCCGCCACGATGGTGTTGATTGCCACGTTGGAGCCGGCGCAGCTCTGATTGGATCCAACCGCACGGAATTCAAACTTGTTTCCGGTAAACGCGAAGGGCGACGTGCGGTTTCGGTCGGTGTTTCCGCGCGGAAGAGACGGAAGCGTATCCACGCCCAGATGAATCGAGCCGCCGACTTTGGAGCTTTTCGCGCCGCCCTTTTCAATCTGTTCAATGATATCGCTGAGCTGTTCGCCGAGGAAAATGGAAATGATCGCGGGGGGCGCTTCGTTGGCGCCCAGCCGATGGTCGTTACCCGCCGTGGCGACTGTGGCGCGGAGAATATCCGCATGGGTATCCACCGCTTTCATCAGCGCACAGATCATGGTCATGAATTTGGCGTTCTCGTGGGGATTATCTCCGGGCGAAAGCCAGTTTTTGCCGTCCGGGCCGGTCAGCGACCAGTTGTTGTGCTTTCCGGATCCGTTGACACCGGCATAAGGTTTTTCGTGCAGCAGGCAGACAAAACCGTGTCGTTCCGCCGTCTTGCGGAGCACTTCCATGGCGAGCATGTTGTGATCCACGGCGAGGTTGAGGCTCTCAAAGATGGGCGCCATTTCGAACTGTCCGGGAGCCACTTCGTTATGACGGGTTTTCGAAGGAATACCCAGCCGCCAGAGTTCCGCATCCAACTCCTCCATGAAATTTAAAACACGGGTCTTGATGGCGCCGAAATAATGATCCTCCATCTGCTGGTGTTTTGACGGTTTGCTGCCGAAAAGTGTGCGACCGGTCTGCCGGAGGTCGAGCCGGGCGTTATACATTTGCTCATCAATCAGAAAATACTCCTGTTCAGCGCCCAGTGTGGAACAGGCGGGCTGAATGCACGGCACGTTGAACAGTCTGGCAAGGCGTTCCGCCTGCAGGCTAAGCGCCTTCATGGAACGCAGCAACGGTGTTTTTTTATCCAGCGCTTCGCCGTGATAGCCGCAGAATACGGTCGGGATGCAAAGCGTATCATCCTTGATAAAGGCCGGGCTGCCGGGATCCCATCCGGTATAGCCGCGGGCTTCGAAGGTTGCGCGCAGTCCGCCGGAAGGGAAACTGGAGGCATCCGGCTCGCCCTGAATGAGTTCCGCGCCGGAAAATTTACAGATTACAGAACCCTGTCCGTCCGGGACGATGAAGGAGTCATGTTTTTCAGCGGTTGAGCCGGTCAGCGGCTGAAACCAGTGTGTAAAGTGCGTGGCCCCTCTGGAAATGGCCCACTCTTTCATGGCTTCGGCCACTTCGTCCGCGATCCCTGCATCCAGACTTTTCCCTGTCTTGATGGTCGCTTCGAGTGATTTTACGGTTTTTTCGCAAAGGTGTTCGCGCATCACGCGGGCACTGAATACATTTTCGCCAAACAGTTCTGTTGGATTTGCCATATGGGTTTCCTTCGTTTTGATGTCCGGTTCCGCCGGCGGCGGATTTTTTTTCGTTACTCTGCAATCTTGTCCGCCTGCTTTTCCAGTTTGCTGACTCGTTCCGCAAGCGCAGCCAATCGTTCTTTCAGCTTTGGAATCAGCATGATTCCGGCCTGTGTTTTTTTGAATTTTTGTGCGGGCAGCGCCGGAACGCCAATCATGTATGCGCCGGCCGGTACGTCTTTGGTCACGGCGGCTTTTGCACCGATTACCGCACCGTCGCCGACACAAAGATGTCCGGCAACGCCGGACTGCCCCGCGAAAATGACTTTGTTTCCAACGTGAACACTTCCGGCAATCGCGACCTGAGCAATAATCACGCAGTGATCGCCGATGATCACGTTATGCGCAATCTGAACCAGATTGTCGATCTTGACGCCGTTTCCGATTTTTGTTTTGCCGAACCGGGCGCGATCAACCGTTACATTCGCGCCGATCTCGACATCGTTTCCGATTTCAACCGTTCCGATCTGCGGAATTTTTGTACGGACTCCATCGCCATCCACCGAGTATCCGAAGCCGTCGCTGCCGATCACGGTTCCGTTGTGAATTACCGTCCGGTTTCCAATCTTTGTAAATTCGCGCAGTGAAACCTGCGGATAAAGAAAACTGTGCGCACCGATTTCAGAGCGGAACCCGACATAGCACTGCGCTGAAATCACGGTTCCTTCGCCGATGACTGCGCCCGATTCAATGACGCACTGCGGGCCGATGGAAACTCCCTGACCCAGCTTCGCATCGGGTGCTACAACGGACGATGGATGAACGCCCGCCCCGGCCTCCGGCGGCGGCGTATAAAAAAGAACCGCCGCTTCCGCAAAGGCGGCATCGGGATTTTTCACGCGGATCAATTGGGCGGGACTTTCCGTATACCAGTCCTCGGAAACGATCACCGCAGAGGCTTTCGTCGCGGCGGCATCCGCCGCATAACGCAGGTTGGCCACAAAGGACACTTCGCCCGGTCCCGCCTCCCGTATGCCGGCAACCCCGTGAATCTCTATCGACCCGTCGCCGTCAAACGACCCGTTAATTTTCTGAACTAATTCCAACAGTTTCATACCGCATCATTTGCCGGCAGCCGGCTCCTCTTCAACTTCCGCCGCTTTATCAAACAAATCCTCCGCCGAATCCGGACGCTTGCTGTTGAGCAGGGTAAGAATTTTGTTCGTAATGTCCACCTCCGAGTGGACATAAACAAACACATTAATTACCGCACCGCGGGATGAACTGTCAATGACCGCCGAAAACCCTTCTTTTTTCGCGTAGTCGATAACGGTTTGACTGATTTCATCCATAATAATCCGGCTCATTCGGGAAACCTGAACCTCAAGCTGTTTCTTGCGCGTCGCGGTGAATTCCTCGAGTTCTTTTTGTTTGGCCCGAAGATCCAGCAGCCGTTCTTCATACAGCTTGCGTTTGCTGTCACGGACTTCTTCAGCCAGAGTGACATCACGCGCGTCTTTTTTCAACACATCGATTTCGGCGCTGATGGCGGTCAATTCGTCCACCAAAAGCTTCCGTTCCGCTTCGACATCTTTCTGCTGGGCCTCAATTTTTGATTTGGCCAGCCCCGTTTTGTAAAACTCATTGAACACCCGTTCAAAGCTTACGAATACAATTTTTCCCTGTGCGAAGGAAGACCCGGCCAGCGCCAGAACCGCCATGCTCAGGAGTACCGTTTTTTTCATTATGTCTCCTTTCACTTCCCTAATTAAAACGTGTAACCCATCAGAAAACTGAAACGCCCGTTGGCTCCGTCATTGTCATCGTCTGTCAGATGCGGAATCGCGTAATCCAGACGCAACGGAAACATCGGCAGGTCAAACCGTATGCCGGCACCATAACTGGAATTCAGGTCCGAATCAAAGAAATCAAACGACTCTTTTGAAACCGCGCCGATATCATAAAAGGCTGCGGCGCGGATTTTGCTCCACAGCGGAACCGTATATTCAGCCGTTGCATACCAACTGCTCCGGCCCCCGACCGGTTCAGACGGATCAAGCGCCGCACGCGGGCTGACATCCCGGTAATCAAACCCGCGAATATTACGCGGGCCGCCGAGGAATAGACGATCAAAAATCGGCACGTCGTCATATTCGCCGGTATATGCGTCAACCGTACGAATCTCCCCTTTAATGTTAAACACATGGTCATTCAAGACCGGCCAGAACTGGGAAGATTTGGCCTCCAGCATGTAAATATCGG
The DNA here is from genome assembly GCA_025457785.1 of Pontiellaceae bacterium. GTDB lineage: Bacteria > Verrucomicrobiota > Kiritimatiellia > Kiritimatiellales > Tichowtungiaceae > Tichowtungia. The sequence continues at coordinate 10,645 of JALOTS010000039.1, forward strand.
TTTGCGCGCCAAACGGGCCGCCGGAAACTTCCACGCCCACCGAACTGTAATTTCCTCTCGTTGGAATAAAAAACTGATCGCGCGTATCACGCGAAACGCTGAGGCCGACGGTCGATTTGGTTCGCACACCTTCTTCGTTCTGAATTTCAAACGGCGCGTTCGTGGTTACATTTTCAACGGTAAATTGTTCTAAGGCATAACTGACCGTTCCTCGAGTAAACGGATCGAAAAACGGTTTTGTAAGCGAAATCCGGCTTCCCAGCGTTTGCAAATCAAACTGGGAACTGTAATACCCCGCCGTGCGGTAA
>JALOTS010000040.1 GCA_025457785.1 Pontiellaceae bacterium
AACCCGCTGCGGCTGAACAGACCGCCATCACCTGGACCGGCGTTTCCAGTACGGACTTGAACGATCCGTCAAACTGGGATTTGACTGATGTACCCCTTCGCGAAACGCAGAACTACAGGGTGAACGTCACCAGTGCCGCAGGCGAATGTATGCTGAATTCAGCAGTCGGAGCGGCACGGCTGTTTCTTGACGGCGGGAATCTTAAACTCGCTTCCGGAGCTGATCTGTACGCCGGAAAACAGCCGACGAACACCTATTGGACGTGTGTCGGATACGACCTCAACAGCGTCCTTACGGTTGAATCCGGCGCACGTCTCGAAACAGCGGACCGCATGATCTTTGCAAATCGCGGATCCGGCGAATCGGTTATCAATCTGAACGGCGGAGAAATCAAGATAAGCGGACAGCTTCAGCTGGGGAGTGAAGACTATATGGGGAACGCATGGGGCGTGATGAATATCTCCACCGGCGGGGTGCTCCGCGCCGAAACAATGCGATACTTCAACGGCTTCTCCAATGGCGTAAACAGCGTCATCAACATGTATGACGGCACAATCATCCTGAGCGGAAACCGAACCAATGATGTCATCGGATATCTTGCCAGCGGCGGAATCGTGATTCACTCTCCCGATTCTTCGCTGACCTACACAAACAACCAGACGATACTTCAAACGATTCAGGATCCGCCTGTCGGATTCGGCACATGGGCCTCTCAATGGGGCGTTAATATCGGCGATGCAACAAACGACTATGACGGCGACGGCTTCAACAACCTCTACGAATATGCCTTCGACGGAAATCCGACCAACAGTGCGAGTATCGGAACGGCACAGGTTCTGACCAACGCCGGCGGCGTATTGACGTTCACCTTCCGGGTGCGCAACGATGATCCGAACCTGGCCTACTCCGTGGAAACCACGGACGATCTGGTCTCCGGAACATGGGCAAATGTCGGATACACAACGCCAACCAGCAGCATACCGGATGGCGATTACAACATCGTGACCCACACCATCCCGGTCACGGATGCCAGGAAGTTTGTTCGTGTCAAGATAGTGCAAACTCCATAAAAACGGACGAAAACCGGAAGGGAATTCCTTCCGGTTGAAAAAAACGGGGACTGTGAATTTTGTTTTACAGTCCCCTTTCCTTTTCCGGACACCGGAAAACTGCGGTTCTATTTCAAAATCAGACGTTGAAAAGCTTCGCGCAGTGCCGGAACAGTGAATGATTCGGTTTCAATTTCGGTGAAGCGGCGGGCGATTTGATCAGGATGATGAGAATCGGAGAACCGGACAACCGGCCAGCGCCAGGCTATCTCCGAAGCCACTTCCCCAACAACCTCGACCGCGTCATACGGCAGGTCCGGCAGAAATCCGAGGTGTTCAATGGCTCCGCACATGGGACGGTCAATGTGTGACGGAATGCAAAGACCGCCGGCATCAAGCACCATCGGAATCAGCTCAAAAAAAGAGATGTCCGTGCCGTTGATGAGAAGTTTTTCGGCGAATCCGACAATCTCGTCATCCACCGTAACGACCGGCTGATCGCCGAAACGTTCCGGGACGTTAAGCAAACGGGGCAAATGACTGTAAATCATTTCGCCGAAATCAAGCGCGCGTCTCAGGTTGTCGAAGAGGCAGAGAACATGCACATCTTCTGCCGTAGAAGCCTCAAGCCCGTAAAGGCAGTTCATCCCGGCTTCGGCGCAGACCTCGTGAAAGGCGGGCAGATTTTTCGTGCAACTGTGATCGGTGAGAGCAATACAGTCAATCCCGGCGGCTTTGGAGCGTGCAACAATGGTTCGCGGCGACATCTCCAATGAGGCGCACGGCGACAGGCATGAATGGATGTGAAAATCAATTCGAGATTTCATTCGTCACTCCAGTACTCAGTAAATTCTAAAACTTCGTGTTTTATGAACCACGAAAGACACGAACCGCACGAAAGTTCAGACTTCCTGTTTTTGTGTATTCAGTGTCTTCCGTGGTTAACACCCTCATCTGCACCGTTTCGTGTCTTACGTGTATTTCGTGGTTTATCCAACAGTTAAGGTTTATGGAGTGCCAGACCCGCCAAGTGCTTTGGCGAATGCACAGACGGTTTCGTACTGACTGCCGGAGGAAACAAAGATCGCAATATTTTCTTTGGCGGCCGCTTCGGACACATCGGTGCCTGCCGTGCGGCCATGACAGAAAATGATCGCGGGCACCCCCCTTCGAAAGCAGTTCGGAATGCCCCGGCTCATCCCCTGCCAGCCGCCCGGAGATACACAAAACAGCCCCGTCCCGGGCCGCATTCGCCGCCCGCGAACAGACAATTGTCATCGCCATGGAAACCATTCCTGTTTGCTTGAGCTGTTGCAGAGGAACGGTCAGTAGCTGCAGCATTCCTTCCCGTAATCACACCGCAGACAACGCTGCGCCTGCTCCACGGCCACCGCTTCCTTCCACGGACGCTCCACTTCATCAAAGCTTCGTCGGCGTTTTTCAACCGGCAATACGGACGGTTCCTCGCGCCGGGCCGCTACGGGATCGGCATCCGGGTCAAACCGGGTGGTGTTCTGATGCTCTTTACGCCAGAACGCATGCTCACTGCCACTCAGCAACTTATCCATTGCCGTCGCGGCACGCTCACCCGCGCCGATCGCTTCAACCACCGAACGCGGACCGGTCACCATGTCGCCGCCGGCGAACACCCACGGAATCGAAGTCTGTCCGGTGATCGGATCGGCCTTGACCCACGACCCGCGAACCAAACCGGGCTTTAACTCCATAAAGAGCTTTGAAACATCCAGCGCCTGACCCAACGCAAAGATTACCTGATCCGCCTCCAGCTCGAAGAACTCACCCGACCCCTCGGGCTTCCGGCGGCCGCTTGTGTCAAACGAGCCCAGCTTCATCTTCTCGCAACGCACGCTCTTGACCGCGCCATTGGCTTTCAGTATCTCGACCGGATTGGTCAACGCCATGATCCTGACACCTTCCCTTTCGGCCTCGGCAATCTCCTCGGCATAGGCCGGCATCTCATCCATGGTACGCCGGTAAACAATCGTCACATCCGCGCCCAACCGCAGGGCTGAACGGGCTGAATCGATCGCCGCATTGCCGCCGCCGACCACAACCACCTTCTTGCCGACCTTCTTGTTTCCGGCAAGATTGTACTCCCGCAGGAACTGCAGCGCATCGCTCACGCCCGAGGCATCGTACCCGGGAACAGTCGCCGCCGTCCCGACCGGCGCACCGATCCCCAGAAAGACCGCCTCATATCCCTGTCCCTGGAGCGATTCCAACGTGAAATCCCTGCCCAGGACCGCGTTACAGGTGATTTTTACACCCAGTTTCTCGATCATCCTGATCTCACTGTCGAGCGGTTCACGCGGCAAACGATACGACGGGATGGCCTGCACCAGCATCCCTCCAGCCTGCTTCTGCGCCTCGAAGATCTCCGGACGATACCCCATCCTCGCCAGAAAATACGCGCAGGACAACCCCGCCGGACCCGCGCCGATAATCGCGACCTTGCGCTTCTCGTTGTCATGCACGATCCGCACCTCCGGCAGCAACGGCTCGTCCTCCTGTTCCACAAGGAACCGTTTCAGGCTCCGAATCGCCACCGGTTCATCCATCGACGACCGGCGGCATCGCTCTTCGCAGGTATGGAAACAAACCCGCGCACAGACCGATGCGAAGGGGTTGCGTTCACGATGCAGGCGCAGTGCCTCGGAATAGCGCTTCTCTCCCATTAACGAAATGTATCCGGGAATATCCACCCGCGCCGGGCAGTTGCTCTGGCAGGGAGCGCGCACCAAACCGCGACAAACGCCGGCCGCGCACTGTTTAGCCTTAATGTGGGCCTCATACTCGTGCCGGAAATGCCGAATCGTTGAGAGCACCGGATTGGCCGCCGTCTGGCCCAGACCGCAAAGCGAAGTATTCTTGATCTGTGTGCCCATCTCGATCAGTTTCTCGATATCGCCCTCCTGACCATGGCCATTGCAGATGCGATTCAAAATCTCCAGCATCCGCTTGGTGCCTTCACGGCACGGAACGCATTTGCCGCATGACTCTTCCTGAACAAATTCAAGGAAAAAGCGGGCGACATCGACCATGCAACTGTCCTCGTCCATCACAATCAGTCCGCCCGACCCCATGATCGCGCCCAGCTCATTCAGCGATTCATAATCGAGCGCCACATTGAGATATTCTTTCGGAATACATCCGCCGGACGGGCCGCCCAACTGCGCGGCCTTGAACGATTTCCCCTTGGGAATCCCGCCGCCGATATCAAATACCACATCACCCAGCGGCAGGCCGATCGGCACTTCCACCAGACCGGTGTTATTCACCGCACCCGCCAGCGCAAAAACCTTGGTTCCCTTGCTCTTGATCGTGCCGACGGCGGCATAGGCATCCCCGCCGTCCTGCACGATCACCGGGATGTTGGCAAACGTTTCAACGTTATTCAGCACTGTCGGTTTGGCCCACAGCCCTTTCTGCGCCGGGAAGGGTGGACGCGAACGCGGCTCACCGCGTTTACCCTCAATCGAAGCCATGAGGGCGGTCTCCTCACCACAGACAAACGCACCGGATCCCATCCGGATCTCCAGATCAAAGTTAAAGCCGGTTCCCAGAATGTTCTCACCCAGCAGCCCGCACTCCCGCGCCCGGTCAATCGCCTGCTGTAAACGCTCCACCGCCAGCGGATACTCGGCCCGGACATAAACAAACCCCCGCTCTGCGCCGATCGCAAAGGCACCGATGGCCATGCCCTCGATCACACTGTGGGGATCGCCCTCCAGCACACTGCGATCCATATACGCTCCGGGATCACCCTCATCCGCATTACATAGAATGTACTTGGTGTCGCCCGGACTCTCCATCGCAAACTGCCATTTCATCGCCGTCGGAAAACCTGCGCCGCCTCGACCTCGTATTCCGGACTCGCGAACCTCGGCAATAACCGCTTCGGGAGTCATTTCCGTTAATGCCTTGGCCAGCGCACGATATCCGGAATGTTCTATATAATCCTCAATACTCAGAGGATCAATCACGCCGCAATTGCGCAGCACGATCTTGGTTTGACGTTTGAAGAAATCAATATCCGTAATGACGGGCACAGGAACCGGAGCTGAATCCGAACCCGCCTTCCAGGTCAAATGCTCTACCGGACGATTGTTCTTCAGATGCGAAACGACTATCTCATTCGCGTCGCTGGCGGCGACCTTCTGATAGAACGTTTTGTCGCGCCCCATTACGACGACCGGTCCCTTCGAACACGGACCCAGACAGCCGGTCTCGACAATCGAAACCCGGTCTTCCAAGCCATGTTCGCGAAGTGCTTTTTGCAACGCCAGCTTAACTTCCGGTTCCCCGGAAGCAATACAGCCGCCGCCCGCACACAACAGAATTTTCTCCTGATCGCCCGGTGCCTCGGCAGTACCCCGAAACTCTTTTTCAAGTGCCGCCAATTCGGCCACGGAACGAATCACCCCGCATCTGATTTTCGCCATGTTACACTCCCTCCGTCCGCGCCGGATACCTATACGCCGCCAACAACTCCCGAATTTTGGACGGTTTCACACGCTGATGAACCGTATCATTAACCATAATCACCGGTGCCAACCCGCAAGCACCGAAACAACGTCCTACATCAAGCGAAAAGAGCCGATCCTCGGTCGTTTCACCCACCTTGATCCCCAGCTCTTTCTCCAAAGCATCCAGCACCTGCTGGCCGCCGCGGACATAACAGGCGGTACCCATACAGACCCGCACCAAATATTGTCCCCGTGGAACCCGGGAAAAGAACGAGTAAAAGGTCGCGACACCGAAAACAGTTCCTTTAGAAACGCCCAACCCCTGACTCACCCGGTCCATTACCGCTTCAGACAGATAGCCATACGCCTGTTGCGCCTCCTGGAGAACCGGAATTAAAGCTCCCGGACGATCCTTCCACTGCTGAATAACAGCATCGATTTTTTCGAAACTGCCGTCCGGCAGTATCTGTGTGCATGCGCCTTCACACGCGCATGTGTTCTGCTTCTTTGTCATACTCTCCTCTCCCGTTTCTCCCGGCTGTAAATGATCTCCGACAACCTTGCAACGACATCCCCATAATCGCGATCAGCCAACGATCAGGGATACTGCCTGCGCCCTCCGCACATGATAAAGAACAAACACTCATGCCACTGAACACCCTCTCTGTTTTAATACACAGACGCAAAAAACCGCATCATAAAGACCCGGTGATATATTTCTCGAGATTGACAATATCCTGCTCATGCTCAGAACAGAGGAACTTAACCGCGTCGCCGATGGAGATCAATCCCAGCAGCTTCCCCTTTTCGACAACAGGCAGGTGACGGATGCGTTGCGCCGTCATCAACTTCATACACTCCTCAACCGGAGTTTCCGGAGGAAGTGTAAAAACCGGCGTTGACATCACTTCGCTCACTTTGACGGTGTGCAGGTTGCGTTCCTTCAGCAGCACCTTGCGCAGACAATCGCGCTCAGTCAACATACCGACGATCTCCCCCTGAGTGTCCACCACCGGCAAACTGCCGATGCAGCGGGTTTCCATCATGGTGACCGCATCAAAAACCGCGGCATCCGGCCGGATCGTCACGACTTCGCTGCCCTTAATCTGAATTATAACGCTCAAAGGTGTCTTCATGCTGCTCCCGTTGTTTGCTTGCGACAGTTACCAAAAAAAACCGGCGAAAACCTATCAGGATGATCGTGCCGAAGCAAACGCAAAAGTAAAGACAACGCGATCTGCATTACGTCCCGGCATTTAAGAATACGTTCAATGATCCTTTGTGGTGCTCTCATACGAATCTTTTTGTTACTAGAATGACGTTATTTTTACAGCCTTACATGATTTACGTTATTTTTATTGTGAAAAAAGCGTTTTAATCATTTTTTATAACATTTATATTGAAATGTCCCATCAATGTTGTATTCTTTCTTCTCATTTTTGGAGGAAGTCATGTCTGAAAAAAAATTGCCGGATGAACTGATCAACTTTATCAATGAGTGGAAAACCAAACCGGGCAACCTGATCATGGTATTGCACCGCGTTCAAGAGCATTTCGGATATATTCCGCGTGAAGCGGCCTTTGAGGTGGCCCATCATCTGGATATTCCGGTCGCCAAAATTTACGGGGTGATGACCTTTTATCATCTCTTCAAGCTCACTAAACCCGGACGCAACCAGATTGCCGTCTGTATGGGGACCGCCTGCTACCTGAAAGGCGGCGAAGATCTTATCCTTGAGCTGGAACGTCAACTGGGCGTCGGGCTCAATACCGTCACTCCTGACGGCGAATTTTCAGTTGAAGCTGTCCGGTGCATCGGATGTTGCGGTCTGGCACCGGTTATGACCGTCAACGGCGAAGTATTCGGAAATCTTCAGGTCAACCGGCTTTCCGGGATTCTTAAGAAATATAAGGGGTAACCGCCATGAAATTGACAAAAGAAACTTTCGCCTCGTACCAGGAAACGCTGCGCAATGCCGGCAGACGCACGACGGTTCTCGTCGGCATGGGAACCTGCGGCATTGCCGCCGGTGCCGAAGCTGTTTATAAACGCTTCGAGAAAGAGATTGCGGCCAAAGGGCTGGACGCAGAACTCAAACCGACCGGCTGCCTCGGTCTCTGCTACTCCGAGCCGACCGTGGAAATCAAAACGCCTGACGGAAAGTCAACGGTCTACGGAAAGGTCGACGCCGCCTTCGCAGAACGAATTGTCTCCGAACATCTGGAGACCGGAAACGCTCTGACCGTCAATATCTACGAGACGCCTGCCGCCGACCTGTTCGACGATAACGGCAAACCGCTCAAACAACAGCGGATTGTCCTGCGCAACTGCGGTGTCATTAATCCGGAAAAAATCGACGAATACATCGCCCGCGACGGATATGCCGCTCTCGAAAACGCATTATTCGATATGACTCCGGATCAGGTGGTGCAGAAAATCATCGACTCCGGCCTGCGCGGACGCGGCGGCGCCGGATTCCCGACCGGACGCAAATGGCAGTTCACCAAAAATACGCCCTCCGATCAGAAATATATCGTTTGCAACGCGGATGAAGGCGACCCCGGCGCTTACATGGATCGCTCGGTTCTCGAAGGCGACCCCCATTCCGTACTCGAAGCCATGACGATTGCCGGACACACCGTCGGCGCAAGCAAAGGCTTCATCTACATTCGTGCGGAATACCCGCTGGCCATTGACCGTCTGAACACCGCCATGAAACAGGCCCGTGAATACGGCCTGCTCGGCGAAAACATTCTCGGCTCGGATTTCAGCTTTGGCATCGAAATCCGGCTGGGCGCGGGTGCCTTCGTCTGCGGCGAGGAAACCGCTCTGCTTGCATCCATTGAGGGCAAGCGCGGCATGCCGGCGCCACGCCCCCCCTTCCCGGCTGTCAAAGGTCTCTGGGGCAAACCCACGGTAATCAACAATGTGGAAACATGGGCCAACATCCCGATGATTATCCTGAAAGGCAGTGAATGGTTCAGCAGTATCGGAACTGAAAATTCATCCGGAACCAAAGTATTCGCGCTGACCGGAAAAATCAACAATTCCGGACTGATTGAAGTTCCGATGGGAACCACCCTGCGCAACATCATCTACGACATCGGCGGCGGAATTGCCAACGGCAGGAAATTTAAGGCGGCTCAGACCGGCGGCCCCTCCGGCGGCTGCATTACTCCGGAGTTCCTCGACACCCCGATTGATTACGAAAGTCTGCAAACCATCGGCTCCATGATGGGTTCCGGCGGCATGATCATCATGGATGAGGACGATTGCATGATTGATGTCACCAAGTTTTACCTTGAATTTACCGTGGACGAATCGTGCGGCAAGTGCGCGCCCTGCCGGATCGGCGGACGCACCTGCTACAACATTCTCGACCGGATCAGCAAAGGGAAAGGCGAGCCGGAGGATCTCCGGAAACTGAAGGATATCGGCCACGCCATGCGCAAGGCCTCGCTGTGCGGCCTCGGTCAGACGGCACCGAATCCGTTTATGTCAACCATGAAATATTTCGAAGAGGAGTACCGTGCGCACATCGTGGACAAAAAATGCCCGGCCGGAAAATGCAAAGATCTGCTTACGTACTCCATCGATGCGGAAAAATGCGTCGGCTGTACAGCCTGTGCACGCAAGTGCCCCGTCTCCTGCATCAGCGGCGAAGTGAAAAAACTGCACGTGATTGATCAGTCACAATGCATTAAGTGCGGCCAATGTTTTACCGTCTGTAAATTTGATGCCGTCAAAAAAGGATAATTTTGGAGAACCTCATGAAACAGATTGAACTCGAAATCAACGGAATCCCGGTCTCTGTAAAACCGGGCACCAGTATTCTCGATGCAGCCAAACAGGTCGGCGTGAAGATCCCGAAACTTTGCTTTCATCAGGATTTGGAACCCTGGGCCGCCTGCGGGATCTGTGTCGTCAAAGTGAAAGGCTCGCCGAAAATGCTGCGCGCCTGCGCCACGGCCGCCGGTCCGGGCATGAACGTTATCACCCACGACCCGGAAATTGTCGGCGTGCGCCGCACGGTGCTTGAGCTGATTCTCTCCACCCACCCCAACGATTGCCTCCAATGCAGCCGCAACCGGAACTGTGAGCTTCAAACACTGGCGGAAGAATTCGGCATTCGTGAAGTACCCTATGAAAAACGGTTGCGTGACCTGCCGGTTGACCACTCCACCACCTCGATTGTGCTTGATCCTGAAAAATGTATCTCCTGCGGCCGCTGCGCAAAGGTTTGTCAGAATATGCAGGGTGTCTGGGCGCTCGAATTCATCGGACGCGGAGAAAAAACCCGTATTGCTCCGGCGGCGGATGTCACCCTGAACGAAAGTCCCTGCATCAAATGCGGCCAGTGCTCCGCGCACTGCCCCGTCGGGGCCATCTATGAAAACGATCAAACCCGCGAGGTGTGGAACGCGATCGAAGAGCCCGGAAAACACTGCGTCGTTCAGATTGCACCGGCGGTGCGCGTTGCCATCGGCGAAGCCTTCGGTTACGAACCCGGCGAAATCCTCACCGGCCAGCTTTACACCGCGCTGCGCCGTCTCGGCTTCGATGCCGTCTTCGACACCAATTTCACCGCCGACCTGACCATCCTGGAGGAAGGTTCTGAATTCGTGGAACGGGTAACCGAAGGCGGTGTTCTCCCTCAGATCACCTCCTGCTGTCCGGCCTGGACCGACTACATGGAAAAATTCGCTCCGGATTTTATCCCGAATTTTTCGTCGGCCAAGTCGCCGCAGCAGATGCTCGGGGCCATGGCCAAGACCTATTACGCCGAAAAAGCGGGTATCGATCCGAAAAACATGTACGTCGTTTCCGTCATGCCCTGTACCGCCAAAAAATTTGAAGTTTCACGCGATGACAACATGACCTCTTCAGGTTTCCAGGATGTGGATGTTTCGATCACCACCCGCGAACTGGCCCGCATGATCAAACAGGCAGGCATCGACTTCAAAAACCTGCCGGAAGAAGAAGCCGACAGCCTGCTTGGGGAATACACCGGTGCGGGAACCATTTTCGGGGTAACCGGCGGGGTCATGGAAGCTGCACTTCGCTCGGCGTATTACCTCATCACCAAAGAAGACCTCAAAGATGTCAACTTCATGGATGTGCGCGGAATGGAAGGCGTGAAGGCGGCCGAGATTGACATCAAAGGCACCAAAATCCGCGTTGCCGTCGCCCACCAGATGGCGAACGTTGAAGCCGTGCTGAACCAGATCCGCAAGGCGAAGGAAAACGGCGAAGAGCTGCCCTTCCACTTCATCGAAGTCATGGCCTGCCGCGGCGGCTGTATCGGCGGGGGCGGACAGCCCCACGGCGCCACCGACGAAATCCGTGCCAAACGGACGGCGGGAATCTACACGGATGATGAAAAATCGGT
>JALOTS010000041.1 GCA_025457785.1 Pontiellaceae bacterium
CGCTGGGATTACGACACCCCGGCCTCTCCCGAGGACTGGCAGGCCCTGGAAGAAAAAGTTGCCGCGCTGTACAACCGCCGCCGCGCCACCCATGAGGAACTTCAACTCGTCCGTGAAATGAGGAAAAAACATGGCTGAGTTCACCATTACCGGCGAATACATTGAACTGGACAAACTGCTGAAAGCCTCGCGTCTCTGCGACAGCGGCGGCGAGGCGCGCATGCTGATCAGCGAAGGCCGTGTTGCCGTAGATGGCGTAAAAGAAACCCGTCTGCGCCGTAAAATCCGCCCCGGCATGACGGTTGATTTCGACGGGCAGCGCCTTACGGTTCACTGAGATTGGAGCGTTTTCTGAAAAACTGCGCCGATCCATCTGCAGGGAGGGACTGCGGCCCCGCAGTCCGGAATCGCCGGGGCCGATGACCCTCCAAAACAGGGAAACGCCCCCCTTTGCGAAATTCATCCGCCAAAATCTTGATCTCGACAGACCCGAGGGATTAAGGTGGACCTGATAAATCAAACGACAGGCCGCTCAAATTATGAACGCAAAATCTGAAACTCCAGACGGCAGGCCCCCGGCGCGTGTCTTGATCGTAGATGATCATGCCATTGTCCGTTACGGCATGGGCGTGCTGCTGTCCGGCGCAGACGACCTGACCCTGTGCGGAGAGGCCGGAACCTATGACGAGGCAGTAAAGGCGATTCACGACCTTCAACCGGATGTCGCCGTGATTGACATCATCCTCCACGACCGGAGCGGCCTCGATCTGATCCGGCAGCTTCGTGCCGAAGGAATCACCCTTCCGCTCGTGGTCATGTCCATGCACGACGAATCCACTCATGCGGAAAAGGCTCTGCGGGCGGGCGCACAGGGATATATCATGAAAGAGGATGCCGACGAAGTCCTCGTCGAGGCGCTGCGGACCGTCCTGAACGGAAAACTTCACATCAGCGGCGATATCAACGAAAAACTGCTTCGCAATTATGTGGAGGACGATGGACATGAAGGGCAAAGCGGCATAGAAAGTCTGACCGACCGGGAGAAAGAGATTTTTGAATGTCTTGGCAAGGGGCTTACCACCCGGAAAATCGCCGAACGGTTCGACCTCAGTCCCCGCACCGTTGAAGTCCATCGCGCCCGAATCAAGAAAAAACTTGCCTGTGAAGATGCCGCCCAACTCCTGCGCACGGCTGTTCAATGGGTCGAATCCAGTTCCATATAATCGCAGGCTCTTCCATACGGAGAAAACGCGAAGACTGGTAGGCGGTGAGGGACTCGAACCCCCGACCCTCTCGGTGTAAACGAGATGCTCTAACCAACTGAGCTAACCGCCCGAAGAAGACGCAGAGAATAAATGGTTTCGCCGGTGAGTCAATCTCTCAGAACAAAACATTTCCCGCTTTTTCAGAAAAAACGACAGATTCCTCTGTCAGAAGTCCGAATTCAACGGTTCCAGGCGGCAATGCAGTCATCAATCGTCAGCTCGTAACGCTCATTGCAGAACTGACAGCCGATCACCACGTTTTCTTTTTTGCGGACCAGTTCCATCCGTTCAGGAATCGGCAGCGTGCGCACGACCGCTTCCATTTTTTCGCGGTTGCATGCACAGGCAAACTGCGGGGTTCGTCCGGTGTCCCGGTGTAATCCGGTAAAGCCTGACTCCTCGGCAACCAGCGAATATGCCATTGTTTCGAACCCGTTATCCGCTTCGTGCCGGCAGCTCAGCAAATCGCGGAACACCGGACTTCCCATCCGGCGGCGGATACGGTCAAACCGTTCCAGATCGCAACCCGGCAGGGCCTGAATCATCCAGCCCTGACAGAGCCGGACGGGATTTTCGGGGTCGGCATTAAAAAAAATCAAGGCGTTCAAGCCTGTTTCAATCTGATTGCTGATGCAATGGGTGTAGGCAAGATCATTGACCACGTCATGCAGAGGAACCGGTGCGGTCCCGGAATTCAGAATTTTTCCGGCCTGCGAAGTGACGATTTGCACGTCACCAAGGTCGCCGTACAGCGCGTTGAGATCGTCTGTTTCCAGATTTAACTGCGGCGGAGAAATAAACCCGCGCACCGTGCCGTCCTGTCCGGCATCGACCACAATCGTTCGCAAGACCCCGTTATATTTCCAGCAGACATTAATGCGCTGTCCCTCCGGCAGAATCGCTGCGCTGAGCAATGCGCCGGTAACGGCCCGGCCCAAAAGATGGGCGGCGGCGGGATCGCAGTCATGCTTCAGCACAATGGTTTTCACGGTTTGCGTCGTCATCGCGCAGGCAAATGCGACATCCAGCCCGCTAAAATGTCCCTTTATCATCCAGTCGTTCACGGTATTTTCCCCTGTTAAATTTATTATCGAAATTAGATTCTTCGTTCGAAGAATCTACCATTCTTGCATAGCCCGAAAGCGAAGCGACAGATAATTTTAAAAAAATAACGAATGGAACGAGCATTTCAAAAATAATGTTTATAACCGACTGATTGAAAATGTGTTATATTTAAATGAAGCCGCAGTAAACAGAACTTTCATCAAATCCTGATAACAGACAACCCGTAACTTTGATCCAAGACAGGTCGGCAGGGGCCATGTGGACGAAACTCTGGAAATCATCCGGTCTCACTCGGACTTTGGTTGTGGCTCCACTGCATTGGACTTCATTTTCCCGTTCAGGGTCAACCCGTTAAGAAGCCGAAGCCCGGCCGGTTTTCACCATTTTTTCTCCGCCAAAACCCCTGTTTTTGAACCGATACGGTCTGCCGGAAAGGCTGGATTTCAAGACTTTTCTGAAAGAGAACGAACAGGCTCTTTCTCTTTTTTTCGGAACGTTTTCTAACGCACAAGGTTATGAAAACAACACAATATGTTGTGGTTTCATTTGACAGCTATACAGCATTTGGATAAATTTTGGTCCTTAACTGAACGAAGAAGTTATCAACGAAGCCGCTTGTAAACAGGTTATTAACAGGGGAAACAGTCTATGGCCGAAAACATTACATCAAAAAATTCACTTTTCGACGGATTCCGCAAACGTTCGGGGTTGATCGTGCCCTTCTGCCCTAAAAAAATCGAGATGGCTATTCATCTCGCCGTGGAAGAAGTTTCCCGGAAGCAAAATATGCCGCGCAATGAGGGTCTCGCCCCGAAAGTCACGGCGCAGGTTCTTGAACAGCTCAACAATCCGCAGTCCGAGTTTTTCGTGCATCCCGAAACGGACGGCAAACGCATTCCGCACATCGAAGATGTGCAGGATCTGGTCGAAATTCTTCTGGCGGAAAACGGCGAAACACTGGTTGTCGCCGCCTATAAGCGCTATCGCAAACAGCGCGAACTGGCCCGCAGCAGCATCCGCGTACGCGACGGAAACCTGAAGAAAGACAAAGTCGATGTCACCGATGCCAGCCTTCTGCTGGTGGAATCCCACTCCGCTGAAGTCACCCTCCCGTGGGACCGCAAACGGATTGTGAAACAAATTCTGGACAAAACCGACCTTGCGGTGGATACGGCCATCAGCGTCGCGAAATCGGTTGAAAACCGGATTATCGCCGGCGGCATGAAAGCCATCAGCACTACCCTCATCCGCGAAATGGTCAACAACGAGCTGACCGAACGCGGCTACCACCAGGCGCAACTGCGCGACCTGTCGCTTTACGGCGTTCCGCTCGACTATGTTGAAAAACTGATGTTCACCAAATCCACCGAAAACAGCAACATCGTCAACAACAACCCCGAAGCCGTAAACCTCGGCATTGCGGAACTGGTGCTGAAACAGTGGGCGCTCGACACGATCTTCAGCCCGGACATCAAGCGTGCGCACAATACCGGCGCCGTGCATCTGCATGATCTCGGCTACCCGCACCGCGTCTATTGCTCCAGTCACTCCATCGAGTACGTTAAAAAATACGGCCTTAAAGGACTGATCAACCTCAACACCGAATCGCGCCCGGCCAAAACCGCCTCCGTGCTGACCGGCCATTTGAACACATTTCTGGCATCGATGCAGGCCAACTATGCCGGCGCGCTCGGCATTGCCTACATCAACATTCTCTACGCCCCCTATCTCGAAGGCATGAACGACCTGGAGCTCAAACAGATCGCGCAGGAGCTGATCTTCAACGGCTCGCAAAACGCATTCAGCCGGGGCGGACAAACCCTGTTCCTTGATTTCAATATCCACTCCGGAGTTCCGGGCTACCTGAAAACCGTTCCGGCCATCGGTCCGGGCGGAAAATATATGCTCAGGTTGAAATCCGGCGAAAAAGTCCGTCTGGAAGAGGTTCTGCGGGAAGACCGGGATGCCAGCGGCTACAAGATGATGGATCTTTTCCTGACGGAAGCCGACGGATCAAAACGTCTCGTCCTGCGCGAACTCAGAGGCAAAGAAGGGCTTGAGTACGACAAAACAATCGCAGCCGACCTTGAAATGCGCGGCGAAAAAATTATCACCTACGGCGATTACACCAAAGAGTCTCAGGACTTCTGCCGCGCCCTGCTCTCTGTCTGGGGCGACGGAGACAGCAACGGACGCATCTTTGAATTCCCGAAATGCGATTTCCATATCAGCGATGAAACCTTTACGGACCCTGAACAGTATCAGATTTATCAGGCGGCCTGTGAACTGGCCGCTAAAAACGGTTCCACTTATTTCATCTTCGACCGCGATGAAGTCACGCTGTCGGCCTGTTGCCGCCTGCGCACCACCATCAGCGACAACCGGATGCTGCGCCACCCGGAAAACATGCGTTTCTGCGGCTTCCAAAACGTCACCATCAACATCCCGCAGTGCGCCTACCGTGCGGCGCGCAAGGGCGGCGACATCCTGAAAAACTTCTACGAAGAACTCGACATCATGATGGAACTCTGTGCGCAGGCTCACCTCCAGAAGAAGGCCAAGATCGCCACCATGATGAGCGGCAACGGCCACCCGCTCTGGCAGATCGGAAAAGAGTCGAACGACGGCAAACCCTACGTCAACCTCGACACCTGCACCTACATTCTCGGCCTGATCGGCATCAACGACACCGTTAAATTCCTGATCGGCCAGGAACTGCATGACAGCGACGAAGCTCAGCAGTTCGGCCTGCGGATTGTGGCGCACATGTACACCCGCACCAAAAAGCTGAGCAAAAAATACAATCTCAAGTTCACGCTCGAAGAGTCGCCCGCCGAAAGCGCCGCGCGCCGTCTGGCCAAGACCGACCTCGTCTATTTCCACGACGAAGCCAAGGATATCGTGAAAGGCGAAACCGAGGATGTCTGCTACTACACCAACTCCATCCACCTCACCGCCGATGCGCCGGTCAGCCTGGTCGGACGCATTGTCGAGCAGTCCAAATATCACTGCCTGATTGAATCCGGCGCCATCACCCACGCCTTTGTCGGCGAAGAACAGCCCTCGGCCGCTTCCATCGAAAAGCTCATGACCGAAACCTTCTTCCGTACGCAGTCGGCGCAGGTCTGCATCTCGCCCGAATTCACCTTCTGCAACACCTGCCACCATCAGGCGCGCGGACTGGTCGAAACCTGCCCCGCCTGTGAATCCGCCGATGTCGTCGGCGAGACCCGCGTGGTCGGTTACTTCAGCAAAATTCAAAACTGGAATAAATCAAAACGCTACGGCGAGCTCAAAGCCCGTCAGCGGGGACTCTACCATGTCGAAACCGCCGATCAGGCAGCCATCTGCCCGGTCGTAACCGCCAACGTATAAACTCCATTTACATCAGAAACCTGTCATTATGAAAAAACCCTATAAAATAAAAGTGTTCGGAAAAGAAGGCTGTGCCAAATGCAAAACGCTGAACCAGCGGCTCGATAAACTGCTCGAAGAAAAAGAGTGGAACGACTTCGAGAAAGAATACTGCGATGTCGAAACGGTTGACGGCCTTGTCGCCTTCGCCTCCGCCGAGTGCATCAATCCCCAGCGGATTCCGGCTATGCTCGTCACCCGGCTGCAGGAAGAAACCGGAACCTATATTCCCGTTCCTTCCCGCGATCCGCGCCCCCGCTGCGCGGTTTGCGGCAAATCCAAACTCTACCAGTACGTTGGCCTTCAAACCGATTACAGCGACGAAGGAAAAGGAACAATCTCTCCGAAAATGATCACCACAGTACTTCAGGAAGTCCGGGCATAATGCTCTCCGGAGAATCTACTCCGCGCAAACGGGCGGATGCGTCCCAAGAGGAATCGCCCGTTTACGCGTTTTTAGAACGCCCCTCAATGATTGACTATCCGGGCTGCCTGTGCGGGGTTTTTTTCACCAGCGGCTGCAACTTTTCCTGCGGCTTCTGCCATAACGCTGCGCTGATGGGAAGAAAACAATGCGGGCTGCCATGGAGCCGCCTCGACGAAATCTGCCGTAAATTTAAAAAAGAATGGGTCGATGCCGTCTGCATCACCGGCGGGGAACCCACCCTCGCGCCCGATCTGATCAAACTCATTACGTTTTTCCGAAACTTCAGCTTTAAAATCAAACTCGACTCCAACGGATCGCGCCCGGACGTGTTGAGAGAATGCCTTCCGCTGGTGGATTATGTCGCTATGGATATTAAAGCCGGGCTTTCCGGATATCCCGAACTCACCGGTTTCACGCGCACTGAAACCATTGCTGAATCCGTCAAACTCATCCTGAGCAGCGGAACGGATCACGAATTCCGCACCACCGTAATTGAACCGTTTCATACCGACGCGCAAATGATTGAAGCCGGGGAACTGATTCGCGGGGCCCGTCGCTACTGCCTGCAGGCCTTTGTCCCGCAGGACACCCTGCCCGACCCGCGCCTGCGCGAAACCAGGCGCACCACCCCGGCCCGCCTCCGCCAGCTCGAACAGCTCATGAAACCCTACGCGGAAAAAATCATCATCCGGGGTGCCCAAGGCAGCGGAACCGCAACCAGAGTCTGATTCTTCCGGGGTGTCATCCTGCGTTCATTCAGTCTGACCCCTGCCGAGCTACCTTGTTATTCGTTATTGGTTATTTTATTCTTTAAAGACGGTCAAATCGTGGAAACGGTTCGAAGCGCCTCGTTAAAGGCGTTGAGTTTCAAGTTTTCCACATACGGGTTCGAACATTATCCTTCACTACACGGTTGTCCTTATTTCTGCATAGAACGTTTGTTGTTCGACCCACCGTTTGCGTTTGCACCCTTGCGGGCCCTGTCATGATAGAAAAACAACTGCATAGAAGATTCAACGTTCGACCAGCCGCTCGTGTCGGCACCCTTGCGGGCCTTGACACGATAAAAATATTTTACACGTGAAAACAGACCGCTAAATGTGTACTGTGTGCCGAGTATCCATCCGGAGTTCACAGGCGAACTGAAGGCTGCGTTGTCGTCGCACTCGGCGTAGTATTCAACATTGCCGGGAACACTGACGGTGATGGTTCTTTCGCAGTAATTGTTTTCCTCACTGGACTCGCCGACCGTACCGTTGTAGTCAACCCAGACCTTCAGTGTATGGGTTCCTGCGGACAAAGGACCAATTGCCTGATCGGTTGTTAAGTGCGTCCAGTAGTTCGGGGCCGTTGTCAGACCCGTCCAGTCCCAAGTCCCTCCGCCTGTGCCTGTAACCTCCACATGCACCTTGTAACCCGATGCCGTCGCACCGCCCTGATTCAGAGACGCCCAGTTGAGGTATAGCACCTGGTTGCTGTAATAGGCTCCCGAATAACTGTGAGCGGAAGTTCCGCTCAACTGAGCAATCCCCACCGGAATTTTGCTGTTCCAGTTCGTCGGCAGGTACGGGGTCAAATCGGCCTGCGAAGAAACATCCTTCTCGATCACGACATCATCCACATATGCGCCGGTATAGCTGGGCCCGCTGATAGAACCGTCGCTTGTGAACTGGAACGCGATCCACACTTGAGTGCGTCCGCAGAGATTACCCAATGTAGGCACCGCGGCAAGGTCGAAAGTCTGTGAACGCCAACTGTTCTGGTCTCCACTGACTTGATATCCGTAAAACTGATTTCCGTCCACCGAAGCCATCCATTTGAAATAGTCCCAGTCGCTTTCAGAATAGTTCTTATACCAGAAGGCAAGGCGCGCACCCGAAGCATCGCTCAGACTGAACGGGCCGTACACCATCCATGAATCCATATTATCAGGATAGCCATTGGCAGGGCTTACCGAAGAACCCGCGCACCAACCACTCCAGGATCCGCCGTATTTGTCGTAACTGGTGTCGTTCCACGTAGGAGTGCCATAAAGGGTCCAACTGCTGCCCGGGAAGACCCCTTCAAATGTTTCGCTAAATATCGAGGTTGCCGATGGCTCGATCCTGCCAAGGATTGCGCCCCCCTTTTTCCCATCCGGCTTAGGCACAACCGGTTCACGCGGGCGGATTGCTTTTGTCACAATCCCGGCAACATCTGCCGATAATCGCGTTGTCTCAACTTTATTCACGCGGCCTTTGAGCGCAGTTGACGGACAACCCTCCGGATCTGTGTTTATTGCCCCGTCGGCCCCGGCCACCACCGCCTGCCAGTAAACGGTATTCGCCCTCTCCGGACTCAGGTTCGGCTCGGCATTCAGCACAGGAGCGGGCAGGCTGCCTCCGGTTGCTGTCAGCAGACCTATGGCGGGACAGCCATAAACGTTAAAACCTAAATAATTCATCCACATCACATCGCTGTCGGGCGTGATGTCGTACTTCAGATCGTGAAGAGCTTCGCCGCAGTTCATATCGCTTCCGATCAGACGTTCGGCATACTCATACTCCATACTGGCATTGGAAGAAAGGTCGTTGAACGTGGTCTGCCCGGGCCAGTACCAGGTAACGCGTGATCCGCTGATCGCAGCAATACCGCCCCTCTTCAGGATGGAATAGGCGAGGTTGTTGGAGACTTCCGGGTATGCATTGAGACAACTGCACTGAAAAGTGAACGCGGGATGCGAATTGTCCAGTGTCGCAACACCGGAAAGGTCCATGATGTCGGCTGCGGAAGTGGAGGATCCGTGCGTCCACCAGAATGTGACGCCTGTGTTGGCCGAGAGCCAGGCAGCCGTCGTTTTGGCTACGGTGCAGGGGGTGGATTCAGGTACAGGGCTGAGGCCGTAGTTCTGTTCGTAAACGCGATGATAATTCCACCCTCCCTTTGGCACGAGAATATTGTTCTTGATTGCCTCGCCCAGATTATACCCCGGCGTACTGGCATCACTCGGCTTCATGGGAAGCAGTGCGCGCCTGCGCCAGGCAATACTGCCGGACGACGCGCCTGCATACGTCACCAGTTTTGACAAGATTGAATCCAGATCGGTCAGGCTTCCATAGTATGGAATCCGCCCCGCGATAACGTCAAAATTGCGACTTGCGCCGCCGGCACCGTAGTCATCCAGATATTCGCCGCACTTGTTGTCATTATCCAGATCCCAATCACCGGTAAGTTCGGCAAAGTAGAAGTCCGTCGGGCACTCTTCATACATTATATCATACCGTTGAGGATAGCACATCTTCATCGGCACATCACCGCTTACTGGATGCGGATTGCCGATCAGCAGAACGTAGTCAATGCTCAGCGAAACATAGTTGGCAGCCAGCCATGCACGGATGTTCTCAGCGGCCGTATTGCCCGTCCCTCCGCCCCAGGTGCCTTCGGTTACAACCTGCACGGTGAAGCCCTGTGCCTGCTTTGATGCGACGAAATTCGCCAATTGACTTGAACCGCTCTGAATGGCTGATCGTGTAATGATCACATAACGGGAAATACCTGGCGCCGGATCACTCGTTCCCGTTTCAGACTTTTCATAAAGCGGCGCCATGCCGTCGAAATTCACAACAGAAGTTCGAATCTTCTCGCGAATCGCCCGGGAAAGCGGCGATATCGGCAGCCCCTTCTGGGACGGTAAAGGCTGACGATCATAGGTGACAACCACCGTTGCGGATTCAAGTTTACGGAGCTTCCGGGTCACCGGATTATAACTGTACAGAGGGTAAGTCACCTCTGCGATGCACCAGTAACGCATGATATCGGCCACGACGCGCAGCGGTTCAAAAGCCGGCGCGAAGAGATCCGCGGCATATGCTTTAACATCACGCCCTTTTTCGATTTTTCGATTCGGCGGCCACACCGGCGTTCCGCCAGCGCTGACTGCCACCGGCGGAATCGGTGCAACATCCCATGTGTCAGGAAGATCCTGAACCTGAATGTTCTCCATCGTAACCTTCACCGACTTTGGATTGGCATCGGGCGGAAGAAGCAGGCGTATCCGGTCCGTCGGCAGCGCAGGACGTCCGGGATCTCCCATTAAACAATCCTTTCCGAACCGGGCAATCCCGCCGGATGCGCTCTTTACAGGGAAACAAATTTCCGGAACCACCGGGACGCGTATCTGCTCGCCCCCCGCTGTCAAAAAAACAAAAAAACACGCCAGCGCCGCACAGACCCTCAAACGCCGTCGATCCGCTGTTTTTTGGCGGAGCACTTTGCGCTGAACCACTTCTGTCACTTTTGATTTTGCACGTTCCCGGGATGTCCCCGGCCGAAATTCCTCGTTCCTCATGCTTCGCCCTCTCCGGTTTAAATTCTCACCGGAATATACCATTTTTACACAGAAAAAAAAGAGTTTTCGGCACGGGTCCTTCCTGTTTCATGTGATCGTTTCATATGATCACCCCCCGTCCGGTTTTTTGGCGCGGGCCATGTCCGCAGGAAACAAAAAAAGTTCAGCCCGCAAATCGCGGGCTGAACTGATCCGTTTGCAGTTGCCGGAACTACTCCAACTGCACCCCGAGTTTATAGTACCCGCAGGGAACGGCAGTTTGGTTCGTGAAGCTTCCCCGTGTCCATGGAATGTTGCTTTCCAGACATTGGAAACTGTTCAGTAAATTGGATGTCCAGTAAACCGAATAGACCCGTCCGGAGACCGCGTTCCAGCCCAATACCTTTCCGGCGGTCAGAGCTTGGAAA
>JALOTS010000042.1 GCA_025457785.1 Pontiellaceae bacterium
GTTAAATTTCGTCCGTGATATGATAGAATGCGCCCGAAAGGAGCACTGTTGAAAATGAAGATGTTCTGGTTTTCGGTCATCGCGGCGCTCACCGTCAACGTTCGGGCGCAGGTTCCCGAAATGTTCCGCTATCAGGGGCGGCTGGTGGAGGGCACCAATCTGGTCAACGCGACCCTGCCGATGAGCTTCAAACTCTATGACGCGCCGACCAACGGCATCCTGTATTATGAAGATTCAAACTCCGTGCTTGTCGTCGACGGCCTCTACTCCGCAATCCTTGGAGAACATACCGTTTCCGGTTCTCTGACAAACGCCATCGCCCGTGCGGCGGTTTACCTCGAACTGACCGTCAACGGCGAAACTCTTTCGCCCCGCGAACGGCTTTTTTCCGTGCCGTATGCGCTGAACACACCCCCTGTTCATGAACGCATCATCGGACTGCCTGACTCCACCTTTGATTTCGGAAACTGTTTAACCGGCAGGACCAGGCGCGCAACGTTAACCATTTATAACGACGGGAACAGCCCGATGACCGTGACAGGTCTTGAGTTTTCAGAGACCTGTTTCAGCGGCAACTGGACCGGAACTCTTCGACAGTACGGTTCGAAAACTGTCACCGTATTTTTCACGCCGGTTCTTGCACAAAACTACAGCGGAACCATCACGGTAAACTGCGACAAAACGGACGGAACCAATGTTATAACCTGTACCGGCGCAGGAGTCTCCGGGCGTTATATCGATCATGGAGACGGCACCGTGACGGATCTCCTCACAGAGTTAATGTGGACAAAGAATGCGAACATCGGCGGGATGATCTGGTCAGATGCCGTGGCCTACTGCGAAAATCTTGTAACAAACGGCTACAGCGACTGGCGATTGCCGTCGATAAATCGCGACGGCGACACTGCGGAGCTGGACACGCTGTTCCGGACGGATGGTGATTCATCCGGAACATGGGAAGGGTTTGCTGAAACACCGTTCGTTGAGGTGCAGAATCGCAGCTACTGGTCGAAAACATCCTCTGCGGACAACACAGACTACGCATGGTGTGTGTATATGAACTACGGCGGCATAAAAAACGACTATATGGCCAGGCGCTGCTACGTATGGCCTGTGCGCGGCGGAAAATAGAAAATCTGATTCATTCACCTTCACCGGAGCGGCAAAAATTAAAAAGATATTTTACATCGTTCTCCCGATCGCGGCGGCGGCGTTTACGCAGGCGGCTTACACCAACGTTACGCTGAACATCACGGCATGCGGCGGGAAAATTTCCGGAAACCGGTACGCAAGCATCGGGTCGCTTTCGCCGTCCGGCGGGCAGGTTTTGCAGTCGGCATCCTACTGTACCCATTCCGGCTTTGCCTCCGGATTCGTTCTTCAGCCCGGAACCGCCTGCAACGGGCTTCCGAATGAACTCAACCCCGATAATGACCGTGACGGACTGTCCGACAGCGAAGAAATCGCGGCAGGGTCAAATCTCTGCAAAAGCGACACCGATGACGACGGACTGCGCGACCCCGAAGAGGTTCTTATTTATGGAACCAGTCCGGCTCGCCCAGACACCGATTCGGATGGAATGAACGACGGCCCCGAAATAATTGCGGGAACCATCCCCACAGATCCCGGCAGTGTGCTGAAAGTCGATTGCATGCTTCTTCCCGGGGCGAGACGGAAATTATCGTGGTTTGGTGTTTCGGGGCGTCTCTATACTCTCCAGTATTCCGCTTCTCTCACTGCGCCCGACTGGAAATCCTATCCAGTTGAACTGACAGGATCTGATTCCGAATTATCTGTGATCGATACCGTATCAGCCTCAACCCGTTTCTATTGCATACGGGTCCGGGTTGCGGACTGACTCACTCCCCGCCGAAACAAAGACT
Organism: Pontiellaceae bacterium; assembly: GCA_025457785.1. Lineage (GTDB taxonomy): Bacteria > Verrucomicrobiota > Kiritimatiellia > Kiritimatiellales > Tichowtungiaceae > Tichowtungia. The sequence continues at coordinate 1,884 of JALOTS010000042.1, forward strand.
GTCGCTCTTCAAAAGCGAACGCTGCAGACTTCCGGTACGACCCCGGCAGACACACAGGCCTGGTCTATTCAAAAGAAGATTGAAAAAACGGTGGCGGGACCCGGAATCGAACCGGGGACACGGGGATTTTCAGTCCCCTGCTCTACCATCTGAGCTATCCCGCCTCAAAAAAGAAGCGCGGATTGTACGTTAAAGACGGATGATGTCAAACTGAACTTTACCGCATTTCCACTTGTTTCATGAACCCCGCCTCTTTACCCTCCGGAACATGCATGTAATTAACAGTCTGCTTCCCGTTTTTTTAATCATCCTGCTTGGCAAACTGCTGTGCCGAACCGGTTTTTTCTCGGACAGTCTCGCCAGAAGCCTCAACCGGCTGACCTACTGGGTCGCCCTGCCCGCCATGCTGCTCGATAAAGTAACCAATGCCACATTTAATTCCGAAGACGTGGCTCTGATCTCTCTGCTTTTGATTCTATCCACCATCGGATCCCTGCTGACGGCCTACCTCGCCGCATTCCTGTTGCGACTGCCTTCCCGCTCCATGGGGGCGTTTGTTCAGGGCGCGGCGCGTCCAAATAACGCGTTTATCGGCCTGCCGGTTATTCTCTATTCCATCACCGGACTCACCCCCGATCTGGAGGCGCTGGCCACCGTTGCGCTGGCTCCGGCGATTGTATTCTACAACCTCACGTCCGTCGCCGTTCTGCTCGCACACAGCGAACGGAAAAAACAGACCTTTCGCCAAACGGCCGGGCTGTTCTTTAAACAACTCTTCACCAATCCATTGCTGATTTCCTGCGCCCTCGGCCTCCTGCTCAACTTTTTCCGGATCGGCTTTCCCGGCGCCATTCAACGCTCCCTCACAACACTGGGAAACACCGCGCTGGCGCTCGCGCTGCTGAGCATCGGTTCATCGCTCTCCTTCAAGGGAATCGGAACCGGCCTGCTCCATTCAATAACCGCCTCCGGCATCAAGGTGTTTATCCAGCCGCTGATCGGACTCGGCCTCGCACAGCTCTGCAACCTGCCGCCGTTCGAACGGCAGATTCTGCTGATTTATCTTGCCTGCCCGACTGCCGTGGCCAGTTATGTTCTGGCCGATATTTTCGATAGCGACCGCGATCTTGCGGCCCATATTATTGTCGTCAGCACCTTGCTCTCCGCCCTGTCGTTAAGCATCATTGTCGCCGCCGGCGGATAAGGCTGAATCAAAAGCGGAAAAGAAGATTGATAATCATCCGCAAACGTATTATAAGCACCGACAAAAAGGGGGGGCTTAAGATGACTGAGTTTAGAAACGTAAATATCGTTAAAAAAGCCAACATCTATTTTCACGGAAACGTCACCAGCCGAACCGTTCTGTTCAGCGACGGAACCAAAAAAACACTCGGAATTATGCTGCCCGGCGAGTATGAATTCAGTGCCAAAGAGTCGGAGCTGATGGATCTGCTCGGCGGCCAGCTGGATGTGCTGCTGCCCGGTGAAAAAAAATGGAAAACCGTCGAAGAAGGCGAGTCGTTCCTCGTTCCGGCCCACAGCAAATTCAAAGTTAAAGTCCGTGCCGTCACGGACTACTGCTGCTCCTACATTCAGTAAGCTGTTTCAAGGAACAAAATCAAAGCCGGTCAGCGTCAAATCAACCGGCGGCGGTTCGCTTTCATCACCGAAACGGATCACCAGTTCGCTGATGTCTTCCAGCCCCGGAGTTGCCGGCAGAGGAATCCAGATTTCCTTCTCCGTTTCCGCGGCATCAAACCGGACGAAAATCTCGTTTGAAAATACATTCGGCCCGCCGGTCAGAGTGATTACCGCGTTCAGCGGAGAGGCGGCGCGATAGCAAATCAGCAGTGCGCCCTTCGACAAGCCGGCCTGTTTCGGAGGCTTGACGGTGATCGCGCCATTCCGCACGGCGTTTCCGCTGATTCGGAGTTCATGATCCCGGCGGGATGTTTCCAGCCGGTCGCCGACCGGACTCCACGGAATCCATTGCACCGGTTCCGCCAGAAAATCAAATGCGGGAGATTCAGATCCCTGCACATTTTCCATAGAATAAATACTCTTCCAGGTGAGATAACGCTGCATATTCTCTTCGGCAGAACCGATACCGCCAAGAATCAGCGCCAGCGTATGCGCCGTTGTCTGAAATTGAATCGGCTCATTCCGGGTTGTATTAAAGCCTTCCCACGGGCCGTGACCGGTGAAAAGACCGCTGACGGTTTTCCAATGATTGGAAACAAAAGCTTCAACCTGATCCGGCGCAATGGAATAGGCAGCACCCAGCGTATAAAGCGACGGGGCATCGGTAATGCGCGGATGATCGGTCACCGCGACATCCGGAATGCCGATGTCACCGGTATATTCCGTTCCGTTCCCGCTGTAGGCTTCGCTCAGGAAACCGGGCAGTTTATGCCGGGTTGAAAAATCGACATTAATGTCCACCGAGTTTTCGAGAATTCCCCGCCAGCCCGGATCGTCCATCTCCTGCATAAACAGCGACAGCCCCAGCGACTGGAAAGCGGAACCGTGCCACGTTGCCAGCGTGTAAAAATCGCGCCCGTCCGCCATGCGGTACGGCTTGATTTTAAACCCGGCTTTTTTAACCGCTTCCGGCGGAAAACCGAACCGTTGAACGACGAAACAAAGCGGACCGCGAAACTCGTTCACGAGATAATCCATATGGCCGACAATCCAGTTGCCGCTGCCGTCTTCCCATCCGGTGAAGCGGTTATGCGTCGCATTCCAGCCAAATACGAAGGTTCCTGCTTCTGCATCATAAAGATGCCGGTAGCCCGGCTCCTGCCGCACAATAAACTGCTCCAGCCGGTCGCACAGTTTCATGGCGACCGGATCGGTAATCAGTGTCGAGTGTCGCAACGCGCCGATGGCCTTCGCCGCCGAAGCGGTCAGGTTCGCATTGTCACCGAAAATAATCTGCACCACGCGCCGGTCCAGCATTGCCATAATTTTCGCGCAGGTATTGCTTTCAGCAAACGGAGCCAGCCCGCCGGTAAAAAACCGGTCGCCATAATCCCCTTTGCGCGGAATCTTCGCAAACGAACCGTCCTGCTGCGGAACAATCCACTGTTTGGAAACCAGTGCGCCCCAGATTTGCTCCGCCTGCTCCGCACCGAACGCTTCAACAAACGTCCGTTTCTCAACCTCCTCACTCAGCGGTCCCGCCCGGCCGGCCTCTTCCAATCCCAGGAAATTGCCGAGCAGGCCCCTGTCACTTACCTGCGGATCGGTCTGATCGGACAGCAGATTTGCGGTCATCAACTCCATTTCGCGCAACGCCTGCCCGCCGGAAATGAAAGGATTATCCGCGTAGCCCGCCGCGATATTGGCCAACAGTTCCAACCGTTCGCCGATAGCGGTCAACTGCGTAAACGCGCGCAAATAAAGTCCGCGCTCCGGGTCATGATTCCAGCCTTCCACCGGATATCCGGAAGACGGATCAACCAGCCCGTGCTCCGGATTCAAATAACCCATCGCATTGGACAGCAGCATCCGCATGCACTCATGCTCCGGCTTCACCAAAGGAAAATTGAATTTTTCGGACGCTTCCGGCGGCGGAACCTGCACACACCCCGCGCTCAGCAAAACCCCCGACCCGACAGCTAAAATCAGTTTTTTCATTGCTCCGCACTCTATCACGTCCCCGGCAGGATTCATCTTAAATTTTTTCAAACGATCCGCCGTCACTACCCCCTCGCCTGCTGGAAATAACCAACGCGACAGTTTTGGTTAAGGCTCTTCAAAGAAAATCCGGGTCGTTTTCAAGCGGTTGTTCTGAAAATCTCCAGTGATTGGAATTTCAAAGCCCTCAAAACGACGCACAGCGGGTCATTCTGTCTCATGTTTTCCAGAATACTCCAATCGGATAAATCTCATATCACTTTTATTAACAAAGTATTACGAATAAAACAACCAGTGCGGCACAGTCGATGCTAACTCTGTGCAGATAACTGAAGTGAAGGGAGTTTACCATGATGGATTTTAATAAAATGACCCAAAAGGTTCGTGAGGCGTTTCAATCGGCGCAGGCGCTGGCCATTGAGTCCGGACATCAGCAAACCGACGGAGAGCATCTGCTTTTGGCGCTGCTCCGCCAGGACGACGGGCTTGCGCCGCAGCTTTTCGAACGGATGGAGGCCTCCGCCCCGACCGCGATGGCACGTCTGGAACAGGAGCTGAAAAAAATTCCGTCCGTCTCCGGACCGGGAAGCGAAAGCGGAAAAATTTACATTACGCAGCGGCTCGAAAGCCTGCTGGTCAAGGCGCAGAAGGAAATGCAAAAACTGGGCGACGGGTTTGTTTCGGTCGAACATCTGCTGCTGGCGTTTGCCGATGAAAAAACAAAAACCGCCGCAGGCACGATTCTCGATGAACTGGGCATTACCCGCAACCGGATTTTGGAAGCGTTAAAAACCCTTCGCGGCAATCAGCGCGTCACTACCGACAACCCGGAAGGCTCCTACGATGCCCTGAAAAAATACGGTCAGGATCTGGTCGAGCTGGCCCGTTCGGGCAAGCTTGATCCGGTGATCGGACGCGACGCGGAAATCCGTTCGGTCATCCGCATCCTGTCACGTAAAACCAAAAACAATCCGGTGCTGATCGGCGAGCCGGGCGTCGGCAAAACCGCCATCGTCGAAGGGCTGGCCCACCGCATTGTGCGCGGCGATGTGCCGGAAGGACTGAAAGACAAAACCATCTTTGCGCTCGATATGACCTCACTGATGGCGGGCGCAAAATATCGCGGCGAATTTGAAGAACGCCTCAAAGCCGTCCTGAACGAAATCAAATCGGCTGAAGGCCGCATTATTCTTTTCATCGACGAACTGCATACGATTGTCGGCGCGGGCCGCACCGAAGGCTCAACCGATGCCGGCAACATGCTCAAGCCGATGCTGGCGCGCGGCGAATTGCATTGTATCGGTGCCACCACGCTGGATGAGCATCGCAAATACATTGAAAAAGATGCCGCGCTCGAACGCCGCTTCCAGCCGGTTGTGGTCGATATGCCGAGCGTCGAAGACACCATTTCCATTCTGCGCGGACTGCGCGAGCGCTTCGAAGTTCACCACGGCGTACACATTAAGGATACCGCTCTGGTCGCCGCCGCCACGCTGTCCGACCGCTACATCACCGAACGGTTTCTGCCGGATAAAGCGATCGACCTGATGGACGAGGCCTGCGCCTCAATCCGCACCGAGATCGATTCGCTGCCCGCCGAACTCGACGAAATCACCCGCAAAATCATGAGGCTCGAAATTGAAGAAACCGCGCTGAAAAAAGAAAAAGACCGATCCAGTCAGGAGCGGCTCGAATTTCTACAGAAAGAACTGGCCGAACTTCAGGCGGAAGCGAAAACCCTGCGCGCGCAGTGGGAAAACGAGAAAGGAGCCATCCAGAAAGTGCGCGACCTGCGCGAAGCGCTGGAATTCGCCCGCCGCGAAAGCGCCGATGCCGAACGCGCCTATGATCTGGAACGCGTCGCCAAGCTGCGACACGGCACCATTCCCGGACTCGAAAAACAGTTGAAGGGGCTGGAAGAAAAACTTCACGCGCAGGAAGGCGCTCCGAGTCTGCTCCGCGAAGAAGTGACCGAAGAGGAAATCGCCGAAGTGGTGGCCCGCTGGACCGGCATCCCGCTCACCAAACTGCTGGAAGGCGAACGCGGGAAACTGCTCAAACTGGCCGATGAACTGCACCGCCGCGTAATCGGCCAGGATGAAGCCGTACAGACCGTTGCCGATGCCGTCCTGCGCGCCCGCGCCGGCATCAACAACCCAAACCGCCCGATCGGCGCGTTCCTGTTCCTCGGCCCGACCGGCGTCGGCAAAACCGAGCTGGCCCGCACGCTCGCCTTTGAACTGTTCGACAGCGAAGAGCATATAGTACGCATCGACATGAGCGAATACATGGAAAAACACAGCGTCTCGCGGCTGGTCGGTGCGCCGCCCGGATATGTCGGCTACGACGAAGGCGGACAGCTCACCGAGGCCGTCCGGCGCAAGCCCTACTCCGTTGTGCTGCTCGACGAAATCGAAAAAGCCCATCCGGATGTCTTCAACATCCTGCTGCAGATTTTTGACGACGGGCGGCTGACCGACTCGCAGGGCCACACGGTCAGCTTTAAAAACACCATTGTCATTATGACCAGCAATATCGGCTCTTCACTGCTGCTCGAAGGCATCGGACGGCAAGGCCGCATCACGGAAGAAACCCGCGATCAGGTCATGGCGATGCTCAAAGAACACTTCCGCCCGGAATTTCTGAACCGGCTCGACGACACCGTGCTGTTCAAACCGCTGACCGCAGGAGAAATCGGACAGATTGTTGAACTGCTGCTCAATGAGCTGCGCAAGCGGCTTGCGGCCCGTGACATCCGGCTGGATGTTTCCGAAGAGGTCAAAAAGCACATTATCGAAGAAGGGTTTGATCCGGTGTACGGCGCGCGCCCGCTCAAGCGGTTCATCCAGCAGCATTTCGAAACCGCGCTCGCCCGGAGTATTATTTCCGGCGACATTCATGACGGCTCTGCCGTCCGTGCCGGAATGGAAAGCGGCAGGTTGGTTTTCCACACATTGGAAGCTGACCGGACGCCCGGCGCCTGATCGACTTCGCTGCAATCTCGGCATTAACCTGAAAAAGTAAGACCGGTGCCCGCTTTACTTTTGCATTCCGGAAAGGTGGAACTGCTCCGGAAATTGCCTTTGGCCGACTTGCGCCGGAGCATCGCAAACGGCGAAACCCGCCGCGCTTATCAAACAACTCCGGATAAAAAGCTCCGTATTTGTAAGACGGCCTGCCTTTTTCATTAAAGGTGAAAAACAAAATGCCGGTCCTTTCGGGCCGGCACTCAAACAAATTCTCTGTTTCAGCTCAGGCTTTCGTTACCAATCCTGAACGGATTGCTTTGGCGGAAACCCAAATGCGGCGCACCGTTCCGTTTTCGTCTTTAATCCGGACGTGCTGAAGGTTTGCTTTGAATTTACGTTTCGTGGCACTGGTTACGTGCAAACCAATACCGCCTTTGCTCTTTCTCAAACCTTTACGGACGATCCGGCGGCCTGAAATTGTTCCTTTTCCTGTTATTGCACATTTAGCCATGGTTATTCCCTCACTGTCTGAAAATTTACCTCAAAGAGTGGCGTAATCTACGGACTGACCCGCCCCTTGGCAAGCGCAATATCGGATGAATCCGCAGATTATTCCGACAGAAGAAAGCCCGCATAGGAACCCCTTTCAGTTTTTATTTCGTTCAGGGAGATTACTCTTCCCCCCTGTTTCGACAGGAAAACGTCAAACCAGTTCAGAAAAAACCGAATCGCTGACAAAAAGCGCCGACTCCGTAAGCCGGACGTGATGCCCGTCGATTTCCAGAAGCCCTTCTTCTTCCAGCCATTGCAGGACGGCCTGCTGTTTTTTCCAGACATCGGGAGAAACCTCAACACCCGTCAGCCGCCGGAGTCCCATCACCAGTGTTTCGCGCGCCTTGGCCTCCGGATCGAGCTTTTCTTCAAACTCACGGCGCGGCCCGTTCCCGCAATAATCGTCCAGATCGGACACATTCGCCCAGCGAACCCCTTTCCAGTGGGAATGGGCCGCCGGACCGCAGCCGATATACTCCCCGCCGCTCCAGTAAAGCAGATTATGCCGGCACTCCAGCCCCGGCCTCGCGAAATTCGAAATCTCGTAATGCGCAAACCCGGCAGCCTTCAGTTTCGCCCGGATCTGATCATACATATCCCGCTCCAATTCCTCGTCCGGCTTTTCCGGATTACGGTCTGCCAGCGGGGTTCCCTCTTCAACCGTGAGATTATAAATCGAAATGTGCTCCGGACCGAGAGCCAGCGCGCGATCGATATCCGCATTCAGCATCTCCATCGTCTGACCCGGCACGCCGAACATCAAATCCAGGCTGATGTTTTCAAAACCCGCCGCGCGCGCCAGCCGAAACGCCTCCTCCGCCTGTGCCGCCGAATGAATCCGGCCCAGCGTTTCCAAACAGGAGGAATCAAACGACTGCACACCGATCGAAAGCCGGTTCACGCCGGTTCTTTTCAACAGATCCAGTTTTTGCCGGTCTATCGTCCCCGGATTGGCCTCCACCGAAAATTCAGCAGGGCTGAATTCTCCAAACATTGGAAAATATTTTTCCAAACAGTCGAGCCCCGGGGCGGTCGGTGTGCCGCCGCCAATGAAAACAGTTTCCGGTAAAAAGTCCGGATACAGGCTTTTTAAATTTCCAACTTCCATTTCCAAAGCCTGGAAAAATTTCTCCTCATTTTTCCAGGGTCCGGAAAAAGAATAGAAAGCGCAATAGGAACACTTGCGCTCACAAAACGGAATATGGATGTATAAACCGGCCACTAAATTCCCGGGATATAATCACCGATAACATCCAGAATCCCCTGCTCCTCGATAACGCCCTTATCAGGCGAACTGCTCTTGGGATCAAGGGATGAGATCACATTGACATCAAGCTTCGCCGTATGTCTGTTCCGCACGAACAACGCAGCCAAATCGTCGGATTTCTGGGCATTTCCGACCGAATCCAGCACGGCCACCGTCACACCGTCCGGCAATAAATGGCCGTACACCGCCGCCCAGCCGGTTATCACTGCATCCGGATGAGAAGACGCATCAATAAACATCGACGCGCTGTAATAGGCCCCCATCGCATACCCCGCCCAGGTCACCCGGTGTTCCGCAAACGCAAAACATTTTTCACCTGACATCCTGTCGAAAAACTCAACCGCCATCAGCAAAATCCCGTTATAGTCGCCAGCCGCCTGCTTCGGCGGCGTTTTATATTTTACAGACAATTCAACAAGATCCTTTCCGGCGACATTTTTGCCTGACCCTTTTTTTACGTCCGCAAGGATACGCATCTTTTGCACGGCGGATTTTTTATACAACCTGTCCAGATCCCGCATCACATACGGAAAGGCGTAAGGTGTCCGCTTCCGAAGAACGGCATCCTGCCGGGGC
>JALOTS010000316.1 GCA_025457785.1 Pontiellaceae bacterium
TCGCCAGCGCGGCATTGAACTGCTGAATGGCTTCGTCCCAGTTCTTTTGCTGAACCAGCTCAAGCCCCTTGCTGATCCGCGCATCTTTTTCATCCGCCGCGTCGAGCTGCCCGCCGCTTTTTTGTCCGCATCCAGACAATAAAGCCGCACAAATAATCAGCAGAAAAAGTTTTTTCATATTCACACCCTGCCCATTCAATTTTTCCGTCCGTCCCTGAGTCCCTGCCGGTAAGCCAGACTGACAAACACCATCCCGCAAAGAAACCAGGGCAGATAAAGCATTCGGGTTGATATCCAGTTCCAGCCCGCCCGTTCACAGACAACAATGACGACCCCCGTCATAATCATGCCGATGGTTCCGGTGACAAAAAATCCAAACATGAGCTTTCGTTCTGTTGTCAATGAGTCCGCTTTCTCCCCGATCTCGGGGATTTATCGCTGTTAAAAAAACATTTTGAAAAATTTGAGAATGCCCTGACTCCACGGAACGCGGTGCGAAATACCGCCCTTCCCTTCGAAGGTGTGCAGATTGGCCAGATACCACTCGTAATTGCGGATCAGCGCCTGCTTGTTGGAAAACTGCGGGAAAAACTCCAGCTTCTTCTCGATCTTTTCCGTCGAAACAAACGAATCCTCGCAGGCCGTTTCATAAACCCACTTGTAAAGAGGAGAAAGCTTAAAGAATTCCAGAATGCGCAGTGCCCAGATTAACGGCTTGGCCGGAGTGCCAATCACCTTTTTTCCGAAACAGGCGCGATCCAGCACCGCCTGATAATCCTCTTTCATCGTCGTAAACTCGGTTGCTCCGACATTAAAAATGTCGTTCACAAGCGTCTTGTCCTTCGTCAGGCAAAGGAAAATCGCCTCGCACAGATCTTCAACATCCAGCAGTTGATAGCGATTATTACCGCTTCCGATCATAGGAAAGTTTTTACCGTCCTTCGCCCAGTCATAGAATAGCGCAAACACACCGAGCCGCTCGGGGCCGACAAACGATTTCGGGCGGATAATCGGAATGCACATTCCGTGATTCCGGTACTCCAGACAGACTTTTTCCGCCTCAATCTTGGCTTCTCCATAGGGACCCACGCCGATCAGCTCGTCATCTTCACGCAGCGGGTGATGATCCGGAATGCCGTAAACCGCCGTGGAGGAGATATGTACAAACCGTTCGACTTTTTCCTTTTCCGCCTCGAAAAGAAGTCTGCGCGTTCCTAACACATCAGTCGTAAAAATTTCCTCCTTCGTATAAAGCGGCAGCGCCGCCGCCGTGTGAATGACCCAGTTGACGCCCTTCATCACATCGCAAACGGTACCGACATCGCGGATATCGCCTTTGACCGCGTTGATCCGGTTCCGTTCGAGATAGTCGAATTCGACCAAATCCAGCACCGTAATATCCGTAATCCCTTTGCGAAGCAGGTACCGGATCATGTTGATGCCGAGAAATCCGCTTCCGCCCGTTACTAAAACTTTCTTGCCCATCATTTGCTCCTCATCTAGATTTCATTCGAATGAAAACCTTGAAAGATGTCGGGGAGCATAACGCCATTGCGGCACTGACTGCAAACCTGAAAACCGTCGGTGATGACTGCGCCGTTCTGCCGCTCGACACGCATTACGACCTCGTTTTAACCACCGACCCGCTCATCAGCGGCATTCATTTCGCCCCGGACACGCCGCCGGAACAGATCGGCTGGAAAGCCGCTGCCCGCGTCCTGAGCGATTTTGCCGCCATGGGTGCCGACCCGCAGTATCTGCTCATCAACCTCGTCGCCCCGCCGGAACAGGAGTTCCAGACTCTGGAAAAAATCTACGACGGCGTTTCCAGACTTCGGAAGCTTTTCGGGGTCGATCTCGTCGGCGGAGACCTTTCGCAGGGGCCGGTCCTTGAGCTGCACGTCTTCGGCGTTGGGCGCGTTCCGAAGGGTAAAGCGCTGCTGCGCTCCGGCGCACGTCCCGGCGACATCATCTACGTCACCGGACTGCTCGGCGGCTCGTTCGCCAACGGCAAACACCTGACCTTTATGCCGCGCGTCAAAGAGGGCAAATGGCTGCGGCAATCCGGCTTTGTCACGGCGATGATGGACATCAGCGACGGGCTCGCCACCGACCTGCGCCACATTCTTAAAGCATCAAAGGTTGGTGCGGCGCTGGACAGCACCGCGATTCCGAAGAATGGAACGCTGGAACAGGCGCTGTTCGACGGCGAGGACTTTGAACTGCTCTTCACCGTCCGCCCGGAGGATGCCGACGCATTCGATTTCCAATGCCTGGAAGATCTGGAGCAAAGTTTTCCAAGGATTGGAACCGTCACCGACCAGCCCGAACTCCTTACCCTCGACGGCACCGTTCTGAAACGCAAAGCATTTGAACACTTCAAAGGGGAATCATAATGAACAACGAGCACGAAAAAACCAACATGCCGGAAGATATCGAAAAACTCACGGGCTGGGCGCGGGCCGGAGATATTGGATTTAAGCTCCTTCTTGTGCTTCTGTATGCCGCAGGCGCAAGCATATTTTCAAAAAACGCAATAATGATCCGGGATGTCTGGGAAATCTCAGGCTTATGGATCGCACTGGCCATAGGGGTCACTCTTGCCGAGTCTCTGCCGTTGTTGATCGGATTACTGTTGCGGCGCAACTGGGCACGCCAACTATTGATGTTCGGCTCTATAATAGGCTTTTTTCACGACCGTTGGTTCAATTACTGGGCACATCCGTTTTCACAAAAAAACAGCCTTTCGGCAACCGCCGGATCACTGACCGTAACAATTCTTATCGTGTGGCTATGCAAAAGCCAATGGTTTTCAAAATACATGTATAAGCAAGGGCGGATGCTTTGGTTCTGGATATGTCTGAGTGCGCGAGTGACGGTCATTATATCATTGCTTGGAATCGCTGGAGCGGCTTATCTGTGGACAGAGAAACACATGATTAAACAGGTTCCACTTCCGGCGTTTTCGATCGAAGATTCTTTACCGGAGGGCTGGAAGGAAACCGAGGCGTTCGGATATATCATTCCGGTTCCAGCCGAAGGCACCAATGATCACACGACGTACGACAATGGCGATGCCGCGTATAGTTTCAAACAATTGGAAGGAACCAATCTTGTGCGACTGGCCTGGATGACCTCATTCAAACAAACCACCTATAA
>JALOTS010000043.1 GCA_025457785.1 Pontiellaceae bacterium
GTAATCTCGTAATGACTAGAATACGGGACTGACCCCTCGGCTGATCCCTCGGCGTAGTCGTTGGCGAGAGCGAGGAGCAGCGAGGCGCGCAGGTCGCGGGCCTCACCGGTTTTATATTCTTCGAGGTCGTCGCGAATCTGGTAGGCAATTCCGAGCGACTCGCTAAACGATTGCAGCGTGTCGAGCAGTTCACGGTCCGCGCCGGCGGCCGTCGCGCCGAGTAACAGCGAGACACCAAAAGCGGGCGCGGTTTTCCGGCGAAAAATTTCAATGATTTCTTTGGCAGTGAAAACGGTGTTTTGTTGCAGTCCGCAGAGTTCTTGTCCCTGTCCGATACAAAGTGTGCGATGATTGATGGCGGCGATGCGCAGTAGCTCTGCGGTGCGGGTTTCTACCGAGGCGATCCAGCGATAGCCCTCGCCCAGAAGAAAATCACCGACGTTGATGGCGACGGGGATTCCAACCTGCCGATGGAGGGTGGGTTCGCCATAGCGCAATTCGTCGCCATCTTCGATGTCGTCGTGAATGAGCGAGGCTTTATGAAAGCATTCGACGGCAATGGCCAGTCGGCGGACTTCGTCGGGCAGTTCAGTGGTTCCGTCGTTCAACGCACTGTAGACGCCGGCCAGCAGATAAGGCCGCCAGCGTTTGCCTTCCCGCAGCAGCCAGTTATAGGCAATCTGCTCAGTGCGGGTTTCGGTTTTCCAATCCTTGGAAGCGGAAAACCAGTCCGTAACGATTTGACGCAATCGCGCTTCGTCGAGGGTGTTTTTCCAGGGTTTGGAAGATTTCAGCAGAATGGCAGCGCGGACGTGGTCGATATCGGTTTCTGTTCCGACACAACCGTCGATGGTGAGCGGAATGGCCAGACCGGGAATGGCGCCGTTGGCCAGATGCGGGAAGGATTTTTCGAGTGCGCTCAGACAACTGACGCCGATCACCGCATCGACCTTTCCGCCTTCCAGCAGTTTAGAAACAACGGTGGAGCCTTCGGCGACGAGGACGACGTAGCCCAGCTCCTCCGCGAGCGTTTGCAGTTCGCCGATATTGCAGCGTCCGCAGGCTTCGCACAGCAGACCGAACTCGTCCATTTCCGCCGGGCACTCACCGACTGCGCGGAGACATTGCGGAAGGAGGAGCAGCCGCCGCTCGTAGGGAATAGATGCAACGGTTTCGCGCCAGACTTCGTTGTTCAGCAGAACCATGGCGTAGTCGAGCGTGTCCGGCGCGATGTTCCCCGCATGGTCGCGCAGTTCTTCCATGGAAAGCGGCGGCACGAGCTGATGTTCTGCAGCATAGAGGGAAACCGCGTGGATCAGTTGCTCGCGCACGGTCCGCTCCGCCGGAACACCGTAAGAGGGTTTTGTCTGTTGCATCATCCGTAGGCTCCAAATCCGAAAAACCAGTTTTTCTTGGCAAAGCGATAGGCCCGGCTGCGCTCGGGAATTTCGCGGCCCGGCTGATGATGGCTGCAGCTTGCGCAGGTCCGGCCGAGTTCGTTCAGCAGTGTGCCGCGCCCGGAGCTGTCGGTTGCGCCTTCCGTCCGGATAAATTCCGCGAGCTTTTGGGGATGTTCCATGATGATGCAGCCCTGTGTTGTCGAGCAGCACATGCTGCGGAATTTGGCGAGAAACTCCGATTGGTTGAAAAGGTCATAGAGGCCGGTGCCGTCGCCGATGTTATCTTTGGCGAACTGGAGCGGCGGGCAGGGTTCGACGAATCCGTCGGGGCTGATGTGATTGGCGATGCCGACCGCCGCCGGACAGAGCGCGCGGCCCTGATCGTCCCAATAGGCATCGACGACAACAACCGGAGCGGTCAGGCGGATATCAACGATGAAGCGGCGCAGTGCTGTAATCTGCTGCGCGTCGAGCGCGAGCTCCGGTACGGGGTTGGGGCCGACGGGCCGGTAGATGTAATACCACACGTAATGCGCGCCGAGGGCGGCGGCCTCGTTGATAAATTTTTCGCTGGCGAGGTCGTCGATATTGGATTTGCAGACGCTGGTGCAGACACCGGTCACGAGACGGTTGGCGCGGCAGGCGGCCAGTCCAGCCAGCGTTTTCTCATAGACGCGGTTCCCGCCGCGCCGCATGTCGCTGACTTCTTCAAGTCCTTCGATGCTGATCAGCGGACTGATGTTGCCGATGCGCCGCATCTCTTTGGCGACGGCATCGGTGATCAGCGTACCGTTGGTGAACAGCAGGAAATAGCAGTCGGGATGTTTTTCAAGCACGTTGAAGAGGCCGTCGTACAGCAGCGGCTCGCCGCCGAGGATGCCGAAGAAGTACGAGCCCTGCGCTTTGCACTCCCTGATGATGTTGTCGAGCGTGCCGGGAGCAATCTGCTTCGGCGGATTCGACGGAGAGACCCAGCAGCCCTGACAGGAAAGGTTGCAGGCGTTCGTGACGGAGAGAAACAGAAAGGCCGGGAAATATTCCCCGCGTTTAATGCGCGTCTGAAATTTTTGGATGGAACGCATGCCTTTATAGCCGAAGTTATAGGAAAACTTCCACAGCAGCCGCTTATCGGGCTCGGTCAGCATTCGTTTGATCAACGCGGCGCTCATCGTACTACTTTCCGTCATGTTCTTCTTTTTTATGCACGTTTTTACACGCCAGTGCAATTCCATCTTATCATTGCCGCTTCGCTGCCCCGCAATAACGGAGCCCAGCTCGACTTCGTCTCGGTTCTGACCCTAATTATTGCCACTTTGTTGCTCCACCTCTGTGGAGCCCAGCTCGCCTCCGACTCGGTTCTGACTAAATTCTTATTGTTTTGGTTGCGGCTTTGCCGCGTTAGGAGTTTTCCGAATGACTGCGCCGTTCCGCCAGTGCCTTTTCCACCTTCTTTTGGTTGAGCAGAGATTGCCGTTTTTGTTTGCGGGCGTTGAGCGCGGCATAGACATCGCTGCCGAGAAGTTCATCGACATTGATCTTAATGTTCGCCTTGCGTTCCTCGTCGTCGGAAACCTCTGCGCCGTTGATGGGCGATTCTCCGACCTTTGGAAAAATGATGGCGGTTTCCGGGCAGATGCGGGCGCAGGCGGGACAATTGTTTTTACAGCTCTGCGGATGAGCGACCCGCACGCGTCCGTCCGGGTCTTTTTCGTACACGCCGAACAGGCAGAACTCGAAACACTGCCCGCAGCGCGAGCAGCGGTCTTCGTCGATCACCGGGAACCAGGCGGAGCGAGTTGGAGAAGTTGAGAGGTTGGGAGTTTGAGAAGTCGGGAGTGCCGGAATGCGCAGGTTGATGAATTCGGCGGAGGCGGGCAGCGGATGACCGGCGAAGGCAAAGAGCGCTTTGACGGCGCGGGGATGGCAGGCGTAGATAACCGGCCGTTCGCCGGATGCGATGATTTCAAGAACCGAATCGTTTTCCAGCGCGGCCCGGCACAGATCCGGAACAACCGCGGCCTGTCCGGACGCGATCAGATCGGAAACCGCGTTGGCATCGACCAGACCGCGTTCACAGCACCGGCAGATCAGGATGGATTTATTTGCTGACATCGACAGCGACCAGCGTTCCTTTGTCGTTCCGGCAATAGATCATGCCGTTCGCCAGCACCGGAGCGGTCCAGCAGAGCTTGGACAGACCGGTCTCGATTCTGCTCAGCTCCCTGTATCCGTCAGGCGAGATCTCAACAAAAAGAAGCGTTCCCTCCTCGTTCAGGATAATCAATTTGCCATCGGCGGCCATCAGGGAGGCAAATCCGACGGTCTCGTTCCATTTTTCGGAACCGTCGGCGGCGGAAATACAGCGCAGAGCCCCCTTTGACTTAACCTGCCCGTCCACTCCGTAAAGTTGCCCGTCGAAATAAACACTGCTGCTGAACTGGTTCCTCATCAAATCATTTTCCCACACTTTTTCGAGCGACCCGGAGGAAAAATCAAACATGGCGCAGCCTTTTTTATAGCCGGACGAGATAAAAATCTTTTCACCGATGACCAGCGGATCGGCCCCGTTGATGTCATAGGAGGTTTTCCATTCGACCGAGGCGATCTTTTCGCCGGTCAACGCGTCCACCACCTGCAGGCCGGGGGCCGAGAACACGGCGGCCAGCTTCCGTCCCTTGTGGTCAAACACAACGGGAGATGCGTAACTGGCCGTTCCTTCACTTTTCCAGACGATGGAACCATCGGATTTTTTAAGCGCTGTGCCGGAGTCCCCCACATTCAGCAAAATCAGATCTCCAACGAAAACGGCGGATGACGAGATGCCCCACTTGATATTTTTGTTGCCGGTTTCTGTCAGCACGTTCATCTGCCAGATCACGTTGCCGGCAGTTGCGTCGAAACAAATGACCTGTCCATCCTGACTGACGGTGTAGAGGCGGTCTCCATCCAGTACGGGTGTAGCGCGGGGGCCTTTGTACTCACCGGTCGAGGCCGGATAGGCATAGCTCCAGATTTCCCCGCCGGTTTTGGCGTTGAGGCAATAAACCACGTCTTCGCCCTGCTTCTCATCAACGGGCTTATGCCCCATGGTATAAAGCCTGTCCCCCTTCACACTGACTGCGGAATAGCCGTCGCCAAGCTCTTTGGTCCAAGACACTTCAGCGTTTTTCGGCTTCCACCCGGACTCCTCCGAAACTCCGTTTTGATTCGGCCCGCGCCAGACCGGCCAATCATTCCCATATACGCCGATGGAAGCAGCGGCTGCTATCATAAACAATATCCGGTTTTTCATAACATCCTTTCATTTAAACAACTGTTTTTCCGAGCAGAAAGCCTTGTCGATTTTGGCCAACATATCAAATTCACTCTTTTTTACACCCTCTAATTCTCTGCGAATGAAAAAAAAATGCGTTCTGAAAGCCGCCGTATAAGCCGCCACGGCCTTCCCGGTTATTTGCCCTGAAACACAACGGTTTTTAAATTGCTTTGTTTTATAATACGGTATTTTTGCCGTATTTAATTTTTAAAAAAAATTCACCATGAAAAATAAATGTTGATATTCCGAAGTTTTATGATGAAATTCTGTCATGGTTAGAAATTTATACGGCTATTTAATTCCGTACAAATCCGAACCGAGGAAGGTCCTCAGGGGTGATTTTGGTGAAGCGGAAGCCGTGATGTGAAGAGAAAGAAACATTAAAAAGAAGGGAGTAAATATGATGTACAAGAAAAGAAGCAGGGCATTACTGCCTGTCCTGACTCTGCTGCTGACCGGACTGGCTGTTCCGGTCTGGGCGGAGGGCGAGGTGTCCAATGAAATGTTTGCAGTCAATAATACCTGGATGATGGTGGCCACCTTTCTGGTGTTCATCATGAATCTGGGATTTGCCATGGTTGAAACCGGGTTGTGCCGCGCGAAAAACGCCACGAATATTCTGTTTAAGAATACCGTGATTCCCGCGATCGGCATTCTGGGTTTCGCCCTGATCGGGTTCAACCTGATGTATCCGGGTGATTTCAATTTCATTAAGGGCGTTTTTGGATTCGCCGGATTTGGAATCGGAACCGATGCGGCCGGGGTGACCAGCGCCTACAATGCGGGCTACACCTACTGGACGGACTTCCTGTTTCAGGCCATGTTTGCCGCCACGGCCGCGACGATTGTTTCCGGCGCCGTGGCTGAACGGGTCAAACTCAGCTCGTTTCTGGTCTTTTCGGCTGTTTACGTCACGCTGATCTATCCGTTCGTCGGATCGTGGACCTGGGGCGGCGGATGGCTGAAGGGGATGAACTTCCATGACTTCGCCGGTTCGACGCTGGTTCACTCGGTCGGCGGATGGGGAGCCTTGGCCGGCGCGCTGGTGCTGGGTCCGCGGATTGGAAAATACATCAACGGCAAGGTCAAGCCGATCATGGGGCATAATCTTGCGATGGTGACCATCGGGGTGTTTATGCTGTGGCTCGGCTGGTTCGGGTTTAACGGCGGCTCGGTGCTGTCGGCTGATCCGGGAATGGTTTCTTTCGTGCTGCTCACCACCACGCTGGCGGCTGCGGCCGGAACGCTGAGCTCGATGATGACCTCGTGGATCATCCAGAAGAAGCCTGACTTTACGATGGTGCTCAATGGCTGTCTGGCCGGGCTGGTCGGAATTACCGCAGGCGCAGATGTTGTTTCCCCGTTGGCTGCGGTCATTATCGGCTTGGTTGCCGGCGTGCTGGCCGTTCTGGGCGTTATGTTCTTTGACAAGCTGAAAATTGACGATCCGGTGGGTGCGCTGTCGGTTCACCTGGTTAACGGCGTGTTCGGCACGCTGGCCGTCGGGATCTTCAGCACGAGTCCGGACTATACGTTCATGACTCAGCTGATCGGCGTACTGTCCTACGGTGTCTTCTGCTTCCCGGCCGCGCTGCTGATCTTCTTTGTCTTGAAGAAGACGATGGGCATTCGCGTCAGCGAAGAAGAAGAGCTCAAGGGGCTGGATATCGGCGAGCACGGACAAGAAGCCTACTCGGGATTCCAATTCTTCACGAACAGCTAAACTTGGGTAAAAGAAAGGAACTAACATGAAACTGATTATAGCATATATTCAACCTGACCGGCTTACTGCGGTGAAGCAGGCGCTCTACGAAAAAGAGGTGTTCAAGATGTCTGTCACCAACGCACTGGGCTGCGGGCAGCAGAAAGGCTATCACGAAACCTACCGCGGCGCGGACGTTGAAGTGAACCTGCTCAAAAAGGTGCGGCTGGAAATAGCCGTCAACGACAGCTTCGTCAAGCCGACCATTGAGGCGATCATCAAAGGGGCCCGCACCGGTAAAATCGGCGACGGCAAGATCTTCATTCACACCCTTGATGAGTGCATCCGCATTCGGACCGGGGAGAGCGGAAACGAAGCCATCGGATAAGGAATCAGAAACAGAAATGCGCCCGTGCGGTCTGCACTGGAAACGGGGCCGGCGGGCGCGGATAAAATTCAAAAAAGGAGGAAACAAACAATGAAGAAAAAGACAATAATGATAACGGCTGCGGCGCTCGCCGCAGGAATAGTGAGTGCGGCGGATGTCAGCGTGACGGCGGATTTCGCCAGCGCCTATATCTTCCGGGGAGTAACGTTTAACGACGGACTGGTCTTTCAGCCCGGAGCGAAAATCTCCGGACTTCCGATTCCGGAAGAGTTCGGATCCATTGCGCTCGGAACCTGGGCCAATTTTGATATCAATGACAACGGACTCGGGAAAGAGTTTACAGAAGTCGATTATTACGTGGCCTATACCCTGCCGGTGACGAACGCGGATCTCGGTGTAACCTATACCGAATACACCTATCCGCAAGGCGGAGCTGCGGACCGCGAAGTGGCGTTTAGTGCAGGCAAAGCTATCGGGGAAACCGGCCTATATCCGTCGATTGCTTTAAACTACGGACTGGAAGGTGTACCTGAAAAAGACTGCTATATTCAAGGCGGTCTGGACTTCAGCATGAGCCTGACGGAAGAGCTTTCCTTTTCGACCGGCATCAAGGTTGCCTATCTGATCAACGATTCCGGCACTGACGGGTTCAGCGATGCGGTCGCAAAAGCGGGACTCGGTTACACCTTAACCGAAAACTGGTCGCTCAGCGCCTCGTTAAACTATGTCGCACAACTGGACGACGACATACTGCCCGATGCCGACGCCAACGCCGGCACCCTTGGATACGATAAAGAAATCTTTGCGACACTCGGACTGGCCTGCAGCTTCTGAACCGCAGCGAACGGATAAAAAAAACCCGCCCCGGAGTCCGGGGCGGGTTTTCTTCAGTTCCTCATTTCATGAGGCTTTCGCCTTGAGCTTGGACAAAGTTCGGGTAGAGTTTGCGCTCCTGAAAAAGGGAATTTATGAAGACAGTAAAAATCGGTGTTCTGGGATTCGGCACGGTCGGCGCGGGCGTGGTCGAAGGCATTTTGAAAAACAGCGGGCTGATAGCCCGGCGAACCGGATTTCTTCCCGTCATTGGAAAAATCGCGGATCTCGACATTAAAACTGATCGCGGTGTCAACGTGGATGCCGCACTGCTGACGACGAACGCGCTGACGGTAATCGACGATCCGGAAATTGATATCATCGTTGAGCTGATCGGAGGGATTAAGCCTGCCAGGGAATTTGTACTGCGCGCTCTGAAAAACGGCAAACCGGTGGTTACGGCCAACAAGGCGCTGCTGGCGGAAGCGGGACGCGAGCTGTTCGAAGCTTCCGTCGGAAGCGGGGCGGGTCTTTATTTCGAAGCCAGCGTCGGCGGCGGCATTCCGGTGCTGCGCGCTTTGCGTGACGGCCTTGTCGGCAATCAGATCAAAAGCATCTACGGCATTTTGAACGGAACCTGCAATTACATCCTCACACGCATGGAGCGCGAAGGACTTGATTTTGACACGGTTCTGGCCGATGCCCAGAAGCTGGGTTACGCCGAGACGCCGCCGGATCTCGACATTGACGGCATTGATACAGCCCACAAGGCGGTGGTGCTTGCGTCACTCGCCTACGGTGCGCCCGTTCCGATGGAGGCATTCACCATTGAAGGAATCCGCGGATTGTCACACCGCGAAATTGAATATGCCGCCGAGCTGGGATACCGCATCAAGCTGCTTGCGGTAATCCGTCAGGTGAACGGCGAAGTCGAAATGCGTGTAGAGCCCTCGTTTGTGCCCAAAAAACATCTGCTTGCATCGGTTAACGATGCGTTCAACGCCGTATTCATTGAAGGCGATGTGGTGGGCAGCACACTTTACTACGGGCGCGGCGCGGGCCGTCTGCCGACCGCCAGCGCGGTGATCGGCGATATTATGGAGGCGGCGGCGGGCGGCGGCGGACGCAGCGCATGGCTGCTGCAGAACAAATCACTGCCGGTGTGTAAAGCCGAAGACATTTCCATCCGCTGCTATCTGCGCCTCTCCCTGAAAGACCAGCCGGATGTTATTGCGAAGGTAGCGCATGTGCTGGGCAAAAACCAGATCAGCATCGCATCGATCATGCAGAAAGAGCAGAACGCAGGCGAACAGGTGCCGGTTGTGATTCTGACCCATAAAGCGCTGGAAAAAAACTTTGCTTCGGCCATGGCGGAAATTGAACGACTGGATGTTGTGGACGGCAAGCCCGTCCGTCTGGCCATCGAGGATTTTGAATAATATGCCAGAAATCAGTCGCTTTTTCGGTGTGATTATCCGGATGTATTGGGAGCCGAATGTCCCCCGTAATATGGCGCATTTTCATGCGTACTGTCAGGATGAATGCGCCGTGTTTTCTATTGAAACATCAGAGCTGATTGCCGGAAGTCTGCCAAAACGACATCTTCGCCTTGTCATAGCATGGGCTGAACTGCATCGCGAAGAGTTGCTTGAAGACTGGAAACTGATAGACTCTGGGCGTGAACCAAAATGTATTAAACCCTTGCAGTAAAGATGAACTGGACACACAAAATAATTAAAGTCAAAGGCTTCGAGAAGATTGCGCCGTTTGTTCTGCGCGTATTCTTCGGTGATGCATCTGAAAAAACCATTGACTTTCGTCCCGTTTTAAAAGGGGCGATTTTCGGTCCGCTGACTGACGAAAAACTTTTTGATACCGTTCGCCTTGATCCAGAGATTCACACTTTGGTTTGGGCGAATGGAGCGGATTTTGATCCGGCAACGCTTTACGACTGGTCTGCGACGTATCAACTGCCGCAGAACGAGACGATGGCGGCGGCAGAAACAGAGATAAAATACGGTTTTAAGGAGTGATTATGAAGGTAGTAAAATTCGGCGGGACATCCGTCGCCAATGCAGAGCAGATTTCGAAAATTATACAAATTGTAACGTCTGATGCCGCCCGCCGCATCGTGGTGGTGTCCGCACCGGGCAAACGAAATAAGGCCGACATCAAGGTCACCGATCTGCTGATCGCGCTGGCCAACACCGTGATCGCCGGAAAAGATTTTGAACCGGAACTGAAAACGGTAGTGGAACGTTACGCTGAAATTCAGCGTGATTTGAAGCTGCCGGACGCAGTGGTAAAAACCATTGAGGCCGATTTGCGCGGGCGGATTGCCGGCCGCAGCTCTAACCATCTTCAATTCATGGATGCCATGAAGGCCGCCGGCGAAGATTGCAGCGCCCGCGTCATCGCCGAGGCGTTTACAAAGGCGGGATTCCCTGCACAATACGTCAATCCCGGCGAAGCGGGCATGCTGCTGAGCGACGACTTCGGCAATGCACAGGTGCTCGATGAGTCCTATCCGAAACTGGCCACCCTTAAACAGGCAAAAGACATCCTCATTTTCCCGGGATTCTTCGGTGTAACCAAGGGCGGCGAAGTGGCCACATTCCCGCGCGGCGGTTCGGATATTACCGGCGCGATTCTCGCGGCAGCGGTTACCGCAGACGTTTATGAAAACTTTACCGACGTGGATTCGGTCTGTTCGATGGACCCGCGCGTGATTGAAAATCCGCCGGCCATTGATTGCATGACCTACCGTGAAATGCGCGAACTGTCGTATGCCGGTTTTGGTGTGTTCCATGATGAGGCGATTATTCCCGCCGTCCGTGCCAGCATTCCGATTTGTATCAAGAACACCAATAATCCCGCCGCACCCGGCACGATGGTTGTGCCGAAACGCGCCCCCGGCGAACGCACCGTGGTCGGGATTTCCAGCGCCCCCGGTTTCTGCGCCATCTATATTGATAAATATATGATGAACCGCGAAATCGGTTTCGGACGCCGCCTGCTCCAGATTCTCGAAGATGAAAAAATCTCCTTTGAACACACGCCCACAGGGATTGATAACATTTCCGTCATTCTGGCCTCCGCCAACCTGCCGCAGGCTAAACAGGAACGGATTACTGGACGGATCAACGCTGAACTGAAACCCGATGCGATCCTCGTCGAGCATGGGCTGACGCTCATCATGGTGGTTGGCGAAGGAATGCACTATACGCCCGGCATGGCCGCGAAAGCGACACAAGCGATGGCGGCCAACGGCGTGAATCTGGAAATGATCAATCAGGGCGCGTCTGAAATCAGCATGATGTTTGCGGTCAAAGACACAGACCGCGAAAAAGCGCTGCGTGCACTCGGCAAAGTTTTTTTCGGAATATAAACGTCCGGATTCCGGACGTTTTATCCAGTCTGAGCATCGAGATAGTGTTGTAAAATAATTTGCGCGGCCACCTTATCGACAACCCCTTTGCGCCGCCTGCCGTTAAGCCCCGCCTCGCGCAGCGCATGATGGGCACTGACCGTACTCAGCCGTTCATCCCACTCCACCACCGGAACGTCTGTTTTTATTTTCAGCTTTTCGATGAATTTACGGACCTTATCGGTCGCGGGACCATACGAACCATCCATGTTGCGCGGCAGACCCACCACAATCTTTTCGACACCATGCTCCGCGGCCAACGCGACGATTTGATCGATCCCGGCACCGGCACTGTCAATGACGCAAAGCGACGACGCCAAAAACTCCGTCGGGTCGCTCAATGCAACCCCGATGCGCACATCCCCGTGATCAATTCCCAGAATCCGTCCCATAACGATACCGCTCCGCTTCCACCCGCCGCCTTTCAATCTGGATACTCCGGTCCCAGCCTTTAAACTTTTCCATCATCAGCGGTTCCAGCGACAAAATCGCACCCACCGTCAACAATGCCACCGCCCAGGCAACCAGATTCTGAATATATCCGCGCCTGAAAATAAGAGTAGTCACCGGCACCAAAACGAACAGCAGCACGCACCCGGCCACGGTCACCGGAAGCCAAACCGAATCAAACCCGAATGCTGCCGGAGCCGCCAGTGCCGCAGCAATCAGAACCACACCCGCCACCGTCAGCAGAACCGATATCTTGTAAAACGCTTTAATCGAGCCCAGTGCCGTAGCGGTACTGCTGAGTGCCAGTGCTCCAAGAAAAATACAAAAACCCGCCACAGCGCCGGATTCCCCCGGAGTGGTCCTGCCCAGAAGACTCACAAACAACTCACAGGTATCATTCAGCCAGCCATCCACGGGATTCCTCCTCAAAGAATATCATCAAACGTTCCCTTTGCACGCAATGCCATCACCATCTTTTTGATGTCCTGTGCGCGATCTTTCGGACAAACCAGTGTCACGCCGTCAGCCTGAACCACCACCAGATTATCCACGCCGATCACCGCCGTCATCCGATCCCTGGAAAAAACAATGTTATTCGTCGAATCAATCTGCTGACAGTTTCCAATCAGCGTATTGCCGTCTGCATCGTGAGGGAAATGGCTTTCGAGCGCGGGCCAGGAACCGACATCATCCCAACTGAACGTTCCGCAGGCCATTACGATATTATCCGCCTTTTCCATCAGCGCATAGTCCACCGAAATTTTTCCAAGGGTCGGATACGTTTTTTCCAATCCCTGGGAAATTCCGCCCCGTGACGCATACGCGGTCAGTTCGTCCATCAGCTTTTTCATTTCCGGACAATGCGCGGCAAACGCTTTTCCAAGCGTTGGAACCGACCAGATAAACATGCCCGAATTCCAGAAAAATTTCCCGGTATCCAGATAACGCTGCGCCGTTCCGGCATCCGGCTTTTCAACAAAGCGGACCGCTTTTTTAAACTGCACGCCGGCAGCTTCACCAAACAGACCGCCGGACTCAATGTAACCGAAACCGGTGCTCGGAAATGCCGGCTGAATTCCGATCGTCACCAGAATTTCATGTTGTTCAGCGAGATCCATGCCGCCGCGCAACGTCGCCGCGAACACCTCCGGATCCCCCATCACCTGATCCGCCGTCAGCACCGCGAAAACGGCCTGCGGATCACGCGCACCGACCAGCGCGCCGCCGCACGCCACAGCGGCGGCCGTGTCGCGGCCCATCGGCTCGCCGACAATATTTTCCGGCGGCAGCATCGGCACCGCCCGCTGCGTTGCCTCGACCAGTTCAGCATTTGTCACGACAAAAATATTTTCCGGAGGAATCAGACCCTGAAGCCGGTCCGCCGCCTGCGCAATCAACGGTTTATCGCCAACCAGCGCCAAAAGCTGCTTGGGGTGTTTCGATGTGCTCAGCGGCCAGAACCGCTCGCCCTTGCCGCCCGCCATAATCACTGCATACCGTCCTGCCATAAAAACTCCTTATTCCCTTCAGATCTTGGACTTTTCGATCGCCATCACCAGCCCCGACCATTCATTATCGCAATCACGAACAATTTCGCGTCCGCCCAGCCGTACAAACGTATCCGCTACGCCATCCAGTTCCGCTTCCCGAATACCGGTCAGCAGCAGATAGCTTCCCGCCACGCGCAGCAGTATCGCCGCGTTGTCAATCAGCAATGAAGAATAAATATTGGCGCAAACGATATCATATTT
>JALOTS010000317.1 GCA_025457785.1 Pontiellaceae bacterium
ATTTTTTCGCGAGATCTTTATCGTATGGCTTCATGTGTCCCGGCATGTGATTTGCCCCGCGAATCCAAAGCGGTTTGCCGTTAATCAAAAACTCGTCACCGCGAACTTCGACGGTTCTGAATCCAACCTGATCCGAGAGCTGGTCCACGACCTCGCGGTTTTGAACCGCGCGGAAGGTGATTTGATAGAGGTTGGGCTGCCCGGGGCCCCAGAGTTTCGGGGCGACCTTCGGGGTCGAAAACGTCACAGTGCGAACCTCGTTCGTCGCGAGTTTTTTCTGTTCGACAGGCCCTTCGCAGAGAAGGTCTCCCGTCGCGCAGTTTTTGATCTCATACGTTAAGGTGATATCTTGAGGTTCAGAGCTGTAATTTGCATACGTCACGTCAATTTCAGCGCCCGTCAGAGACGGTTTAAAATAAAACTCTTCGATTTTAACCTTCTCGCTGATCACGAGCGTGGCATCGCGCCAGATCCCGGCGGGGCTGTTTTGATAAAATCCAGACGGAATATGTTTATGCAGCAGCTTGTCGGCGCGCAGACCGGAATCGAGTTTTTTGAGTTTTCCTTTTTCGGCATCCGCAATGACGTTCCAGGCATCGGCATAGTTATCATCAATGGAAGCTGAAACGCTGGAAGTGAGTTCATCCTTCCACTCCTTCCAGACCTGAATGGCAATCACATTCCGTCCGGGCTTGACATGCTCTGTGACGTTGATTTTTTGAGGCGAAAACATCCCGATGTGATCCTGAATTTTTTCTCCGTTGAAATAGATGGCGCTGATGAGCGCGATTCCCTGGAAGTCCAGAACCACCTCTTTGGATTGGATATTCTCCGGAAAGTCTATGTAGTGGCGGTACCAGGCGGACCCGGTTGCGCGATAATCAAAGGTATAGCCGCTGCAACGCTTTTCCTCAAGGCGGTGCAGTTTGTCGTTCTGGCCCTTATTGAGGCCGCCGGGCATGCTTTCCCCTTCGAGCCATGCGGCAAAGGGACCCCAGAAGTTAGGAACATCCATCACATGCGCCCGGCTGTCATCATAATCAGGCGCCGCGACATTGCCGGTTGCTTCGTTTTCCGGAATGAAGAGCCAGTTCCCCGCGAGGGAAAATTCGTTGCGTTTTTTACAAAGGGTCGGGACATAAAAAGGGCGATAGGCCTGACGCTGCTCCTGCCGCTTCGCCTCTTTCTGCTCTTTCGATGCAGCGGCCGGTTCCTGCTTCTTCACCCCGTCCAGCGCGGTGGCGGCAACCGGAATGACTTTAACGGAATCGAACTCTGCCGGGAGATAACTTCCGCCCAGAGAAATTCCGCCGCTTTGAAACGGACTGCCTTCATCCTTTACGAGAATCCGGGGATCCGCCTCGTCATTGATGTAAACCGCGATGCTGTTTCCGGCCGCGGTAACCTTCAACGTGTACCACGTTCCGGGAACCGGAGAAAAATCGAGCGGAACTTCATCAAGCATTTTATCGCAGCCCTCCGCGCCGTAGCGGGCGAGGTAAAGCTGGTTGTTGTTGCCGCCGCGCAAAGCAACCACATAGCGGTAATCGCGATTAAAATGTCTGAATCCAGCCCAAATTTGAACCTGACGGCAGCTTTCAGGAGCCCGCGCCCGTAACGTCATGGAATAATTACTCCAATCTTCGGAACCTGCAGCCGCCCGGCCGTCGGTGATGCTGAATACCCCGTTCGTAATAGAAAACTGTCCGCGGCCAAAGGTTTTCCAGCCGCCCGAAGCCGGCATATCGGTGTCAAACGTCTCTTCAAACAACGGGACCTCTGCGGGTTTATCCATCGGTTTCCTGGTCATTACGCACCCCGCCAGCGCAAGAACTGACAGAATCCACACTGGAAAAATCTTCTGTTTCATACTCTCCTTATTTCCGGTTACCGCCACGATCAGGTTTTCATATCGTTTACTGAACATCAGTGCCACCTAAAAATAACATTTTCCCGTTATTTTTCTTCGAAAAGCGAGCTGCACTTCGCCGGCGGACCGCACAACACAGCAGGCCCTTCACCGAAGGGCCTGAAATGCCGGAAGACATGCGCGGGGGAACCGCCATGTCTTCCGGTCTCACGGATACCGATCCGTCTGCCGCCGCCATCCCGGAATATTCCGCAGACGGCATCGGCGTTTGAGTTATTTAATCCTTACATCAATCTGGTCGAAATAGGCCGTTCCTGCAAACGCCGCGTCCGAAAAACATCTCAGCGTGATGCTGGTGTTTGTTGCGGTGAAGCTGCCCGTATATTTCTGCCAGCCGCCGGTCGTGGCGCTGTAGGTGACCTGCCCTTGACCTGTGCCGTCATACTTGTCACTCGTATCGAAAACGACCATGCCGGCCGTCCGCGCAGTAACATTCACGCAGACCTGAATATAATAGGTCTTTCCTGATTCGATCGGCACTGTCTGCGTCGCATAGCTGCTGGCCGCGCTCAGCTTCATCGACGCGACACCGCCTTCCGCAGCCGTGGTGGTTGACCGGGCGGCAGAGCCCGTAAGCGTCCAGGATGCCGTATTCACTTCAAACGACCGGTTGGTCACAATCGTATGCAGTGTCGGATGTGTCGTGACCTTGGCCGCATTGCTCTTAACCATGCTGCCGCCGTCTCCGGCCAGGCGGAGATAGAAGTCCGATGTGCATTCGGTCCCGTCGATATCCATTGTCACGAAAGTCAGATTCGTCGGGGTCATGCTGACGTTTTCCGCCGCTTTGGCAATTGCGGTGCCTTCATCGTATTCGTCAAACATCGCCACGTACACGCTCGGAACATTTTTGTTGCGGACATTGTAAAACTGCCGCCACATGAAGTTGCCGTGATACCGGGGAATCTTGTTCAGAGGTCCCGGATTATCCCTCTGCCAGTGCGCCCAGGAAAAACCGGGCCATACAACAGGTAGAAAGTCCTGCCCGCGACCATTCAACAGGGACTGATCCGTACCCATAAGAGTCGCGTAACTATCCGCTCCGGCTTCGTTGGTAAACGAACCAACGGTCCATGGAGTGATCATGTTCGCATTTGTATAAACACTGATGGTGTTGGTCGCCCACGCTCTTTTCGTCCCGATAATGACATAGCAGTTTTTCCCTTTGAAGAAATTAACCACATCGTTCCAGCATCACAGCCGATCCCCCAGACACAGACAACCGGCTTGCCGTTCTGCTTCGCATAGGCGCTGGAATTGGTCAAAGCCAGCGTGCCGACAATCGTGTTGGTCCAGTCCGTCTTCATTTCGGTCTGAAAATTCGTCCAGTCGGAAATGTCATACATGATATAAAACTTGCGTCCGAAAGTCTGGGCGGCATTTTTCACTTTTGTGGCGATTCCGTTCAACTGCGCTTTAACATTGGTGTCCGACAAACTGCAACCGAACCGCTGGAGAGCAATGGTGTCAATACCGTACGTCTGCATCCACCGGACATGCGTATCGACGGTACTGTTGTCATAGGACGAGAAAAGCTTTGCCGGACTTCCGTTTTTAAGATTTCCGAAACCCGTCGAATAGGTCGTCGAATACTCCCTTATATCAGGATACACATCGAAGTGGCAGTTTGTGGGGCTCGGAGCCGAAGCACTGTTCGTGATCCAATGCACCCATTTGTTTCGCGGTGACAGGTCGTTGGAGCAGGCGAACCATCCCTGATAACCGACGGTCAACTTGCCCACAACAT
>JALOTS010000044.1 GCA_025457785.1 Pontiellaceae bacterium
TCGCCCGTCCGGCTTCGCCTTCCCGAGCCAGTTTTCCAAGGAACGGAACAACAGCTGTCATCAACTGAATAATAATCGATGCGCTGATATAGGGCATAATGCCGAGTGCGCCGATTGCGCAATTATCGAGTGCACCGCCGCTGAACAAATTGAACAGGTCGAGAAAACCGGCCCCCTGTCCGCTCGCAGAGGCCTTAATCTGCTGAGTAATCATCCCGAAATCCACCCCGGCCAACGGGATACAGGACAGCAGACGGCACAGGAAAACCACGCCCAGCGTAAAAAATATCCGCTGGCGAAGTTCCTGAATCTTAAAGCTGTTGGCAAAGGCGGAAAGCATCGTTCACCCCTTTTGGTTTTTTGGGTCAGACTGTTTCACAACTGCCACCGGCAGCTTCGATTTTTTCTTTAGCCGAAGCGCTGAAGGCATTGGCTTTGACCACAATTTTTTTCGTAATTTCGCCGTTGCCGAGCACTTTGACCCCGTCCCAGTTTCCGTTGACAAATCCCACCTGACGAAGCAGGTCAAGGGTCACGACGGTTCCGGCTTCAAATGCACTCAGCGCGGCCACGTTAACCGGGGCAAAAACCTGCCGGTTGATGTTTCTGAATCCGCGTTTTGGAATCCGGCGGGACATGGGCATCTGGCCCCCTTCAAAGAGCGGCTTGTGTTTATGTCCCGAACGGGCATAAGCGCCTTTGTGACCTCGGCCGGAGGTCTTCCCTTTCCCGGAGGACCGGCCGCGACCTACTCGCATTTTCCGATGTGTGGAGCCTTCGGCAGGCTTTAATGAATGCAGTTCCATGTTAAAAACCTCTTCTTTTATTTTCCGCGGGCCGCCATCACATCTTCGCGCGAACGCAAAGTGGCAAGGGCCGCCATAGTGGCTTTGGTTACATTTAAACGGTTGTTGCTTCCAAGCGACTTGGCCAGCACATCGCGCACACCGGCCAGCTCGAGCACTGCACGGCAGGAGCCGCCGGCAATCACACCGGTTCCTTCGGTTGCCGGACGCAACAAGACCTGTGCACCGCCGAACTCACCGCGTGCTTCATGCGGAATCGTGGTTCCTCTGAGAACCACCGGCTTCATGGCGCGCTTAGCGGCCTCGCCGCCTTTACGAATGGCATCGGCGACTTCATTGGCTTTTCCGAGGCCGTAACCGACCTTTCCGGAAGCATCGCCGACGATAACCAGCGCTCCGAAACTGAATCGGCGTCCACCTTTCACCACCTTTGAATTCCGGTTAATGTGAACCACGCGCTCTTCGAACTCGGATTTCTCTCTTTTTTCTGCTGATTTTTCAGTCACTTCAGGTAACTCCTCATTTACATAACACTAAAACTGCAGCCCGGCCGCACGGGCGCTGTCGGCCAGCGCACGCAGACGCGATCCGAAAGCAAACCCGCCCCGGTCGAAAACCACTTTGGATATGCCCCGGGCTTTGGCAGCTTCGGCCGCTTTGATTCCGAGGGCCCTGGCCGTCTCGACGGTACACCTGTCGCCCAGCGATGAGGCCGAGCAAATTGTTTTCTGCGCATCGTCGTCTATGACCTGCACGTAAATATAACGGTTGGAAACATACACCGCCATGCGCGGACGCGCGGCGGTTCCCTGAACCTTGTTCCGCAAACGGAGATGTCTGCGCTTCCGATAATCTGATTTGTTTTTGACCTTCATGATTAAGCCACTGCCTTGCCTTCTTTGCGTCGAACCTGTTCCCCTTTGTAACGCACCCCTTTACCCTTGTAGGGTTCTGCCGGAGCGAAACCGCGAATCCGCGCGGCGACTTGACCCACCAGAGCCTTTTCATGCCCTGACACTTTGACCTCAGTCGCCCCGGTCATTTCAACTTTAATGCCCTGAGGGATTTCATATCTGATTTCATGCGAAAATCCGAGTGAAAGAACGAGCGCACCGCCCTGCACCTGAGCTTTATATCCGACCCCCTGGATTTCAAGCTCGATCAAATACCCGTTCTGCACACCGAAAATCATATTTTTAAGCGTGTTTCTAATAGTTCCATGCAGCGCTCTGGATTCTTTCGTTTCTTCTTTGCGGTTCACAACAACCTGTGATCCGCTCACGTTCACCGTAATTTGCGGCGGAATTCGCAACACACTCTGGCCCCTGGGGCCTTTAACCGTCGCGACATCCCCGTTAAGTGCGACTTCCACACCCGCCGGAACCGTCAGAGGCATTTTTCCTATTCTAGACATCGTTACAACCTTAATTTGAAATTACCATACATAGCAGAGAACTTCGCCGCCCACACGGGCCTTGCGAGCCTCGCCGTCACTCAACATGCCGGAAGAGGTGCTCAAAACAGCCGTGCCGATACCGCCCAGCACACGAGGAATATCATCCGCTCCGACATAATGATGACAGCTTGGACGGCTGACGCGCCGCAACCCTTGAATCACCGGTTTCTGGTTCGTCTGATATTTCAGAAACAGAACCAACGTCGATTTTCCTTCCACGTTTTCCGTGGTGCAGTCTTTAATATATCCTTCCTGTTTCAAAATACGGGCCAGCTCACTCTTCATTTTCGAGTGGGGCATCTGCACTTTGACATGTCCCGCCATATTGGCGTTGCGGATACGGGTCAGCATATCGGAAATAGGATCGCTCAATATCATTTCTGTTCACCTTTGTTTTTGGCGTTTTCGAAGGGCATTCCCAGCAGCTTAAGCAATTCGTAAGCTTCCGCATCGGTTTTGGCCGTCGTAACAAATGTCACATCCATGCCATGCACCTTGCGAACGTGATCCGGATTGATTTCGGGGAAAACGGTCTGCTCCTTCAGACCGAGAGAATAATTTCCCCGTCCGTCAAATGATTTAGGCGGAACACCCCGGAAGTCGCGGATACGGGGCAGGGCAATGTTGATCAACCGATCCATGAACTCATACATCCGGGCGCCGCGCAGCGTCACTTTGCCCGCGAGGGAAACACCTTCGCGCAACTTAAAGTTTGACACGCTCTTCCGGGCCTTGATCATTACCGGACGCTGCCCGGAAAGCTTGCTCAGGTCATCCAGAACCGCCTGCAACGCATCCCGGTCGTGCTGCATTCCGACCGAAACGTTGATTGTAATTTTCGAAAGCGACGGAATCTGCATACAGTTTCCGTAGCTAAACTTCTTCTGAAGCTCCGGTACTGCGTGTTCTCGATATATTTTCTTCATTGCCGGTATCATGGATACCCACCCCTTTGGATAAATAGATTAATTACTCTGATTTTTTAAGATTCGACAGGTGAATGGAAGCCTCTTTCGAAACCACACCGCCCTGCGGTTTGTCCTGCGTTTTCCGCATATGCTTTTTCACCATATTCAATCCTTCCACCACGGCCCGACGGCGGCCTGAAAGCACCTGCAAAACCCTGCCGGTTTTTCCCTTGTCATCGCCGCACAGGGCCACAACCACATCACCTTTTTTAATACGCGCTGCCATACCAACCGTTCCTCTCTTAAAGCACTTCCGGCGCGAGCGAGACCACCTTCATAAAATTGCCGTCTCGCAACTCGCGGGCCACCGGGCCGAAAATACGTGTTCCGCGCGGATTTTTCTGAGCGTCAATAATCACCGCCGCATTATGATCGAACCGCAGGACAGAACCATCCCGACGGCGGATCGGAGCCGTTGTGCGAACCACGACCGCCTCACAGACATCGCCTTTTTTGACGACCCCGCCGGGCTGCGCTTCCTTCACGGCCACCTTGATCACTTCTCCGACTTTGGCATATCGCCGCTTTGTTTTCAAAACCCGGATGCACTGCACGCTGCGCGCGCCTGTGTTATCCGCGACATCCAGTCTGGTCTGTACTGAAATCATTTATTCACCCCGTCTTATTTCGACAAAATTTCCACAAGCCGCCAATGTTTAAGCCGGCTGATCGGACGGGTCTCCATCACACGGACCACGTTTCCGACTTTGGCTTCATTCTTTTCATCATGTGCATGAATTTTCTTCGTCACGCGCAATTCCTTGCCCAGCAAAGGATGCCGAACCCGACGCTCGATGAGCACCGCAATCGTCTTGTTTCCAACCGCACTGCAAACGCGACCTTCGCGCAATTTCCGATGACCTCTTGACTCCATCTTTTACCTCTCGGCTTTCGCAGCCTGATTCATAACCGTTTTAATGCGCGCCACCGAACGCCGCACGGCACGGATGCGCAGCGGATTTTCCAATTGACCGGAAACCTGCTGAAGGCGCATGGCGAACAGCTCCTTTTTCGCATCGTTCAACTGCTGCTCCAGTTCAACGGCGGTCAAATCCGTAAGTTGTTTTACTTTTTTCATTCCGACACCTTCACTTTATTTCCGGCATGACGGGCAACAAAGCGCACACGGATCGGCAGCTTCGTCGCGGCAAGCCGCATTGCGATGCGGGCCTGCTGTTCCGTTACACCGGCAAGCTCAAAGAGCATCCTTCCGGGACGAACCACCGAAACCCATCCTTCAACACCGCCTTTTCCTTTACCCATCCGGACTTCCAGCGGTTTCTTTGTAAACGGCTTGTCCGGAAAAATCCGAAGCCAAAGCTTCCCTTTGCGCTTCAGATTGCGGTTAATCGCGACACGGCAGGCCTCAATCTGAATGTTTGTGATCCAGGAGCGCTCCAGCGCCTGCAGACCATATTCGCCGAAGGACAGCGTGGTACCGGCTTTCGCCATACCGCTGCGGGAGCCCTTCTGGACTTTCCTGTATTTAACTCTTTTTGGCATTAAAGGCATTGGTCAATACTCCTAAGCTTGCGCCTTCTCATCCTTCTTACAAATCCACACCTTGATCCCGATCGCTCCGGCCACCGTACGCGCGGTCGCCGTGCCGTAATCAATATCGGCCCGCAGCGTATGCAGCGGAATCCGGCCTTCTTTATAACTTTCCATCCGGGAAAGCTCCGCCCCGCCGAGACGTCCGGAGGCCATCACCTTGATGCCGTCCGCACCGGTATCCATCGCCATCTGAATGGCGCGCTTCATGGCCCGGCGGAACGAAACACGCCGCTCCAGTTGAAGGGCAATTCCTTCCGCCACCAGTTTGGCATCAATGTCGGGGTTTTTGACTTCATCAATCTCAATATAAACTTCTTTTCCGGTCATCTTACCGAGCTGCTCGCGCAGCTTTTCGATGTCCTCGCCCTTGCGGCCAATCACCAGACCCGGACGGGCAGTGCGAATGGTCACGCGGACACGATTGGCGTACCGTTCAATAAAGATATCCGAAATGGAGGCATCTTTAAGACGACTCTGTACGGCTTCCCGGATAGCGATATCCTCCTGAAGCAGATCAGCAAACTCTTTTTTGCCGGCGAACCAGCGCGAGCGCCAATTCCTGTTTACCGCAATCCGGAGTCCGATAGGATTTACTTTCTGTCCCAAAACGATTCCCTTTCCTTTATTTACGATCCGTTAAAATTACCGTGATATGCGATGTGCGTTTGCGGATCGGCGAAGCCGAACCGCGCGCACGCGGCCTGGAACGCCGGAGCGCCGGACCGCCATCCACATATGCATCCTTCACAAAAAGATCCGATGCAGAAACGCCTTCGTTGCTTTTCGCATTGGCAACGGCTGATTTAAGCGTTTTACCGATTTCCGCCGCCGCTTTCATTGCGTTAAAGCCTGTAATCCGAAGCGCCTCCGCAACCGGAAGCCCGCGAATCTCCGCCGCCATATAGCGGGCCTTGATCGGCGACATTCTTACACGTTTTGTTGTTGCTGAAACTTCCATGGTTTTACTCTCAATTTGCCGCCGCTATCTGAACGCAAGGGCGGCAACTATACGTCATTTCATTTTCAAATCCAGAACTTCTACAAAAAAAATGCTTATTTCGACAGAGTCTTGTCTGTCGCAATACCATGTGACTTGAACGCACGGGTCGGAGAAAACTCGCCGAGGCGGTGTCCCACCATGTTTTCGGTCACAAACACGGAAACAAAAACTTTACCGTTATGCACGGAAAAGTTGTGGCCGACAAACTCCGGCACAATCATGGAAGCGCGCGCCCATGTTTTGATCGGTTTTTTCCTGCCGGATGTTTCCATCTGCCCAACGCGCTTGAGCAGTTTGACGTCAACATACGGCCCCTTTTTAAGTGAACGTGCCATAACTTACTTCTTCCTCCGTGCAATGATGTACTTATTCGAAGCCAGTTTGTGTTTGCGGGTACGCTTGCCTTTAGCCAGCGTTCCCCACGGCGACTGCGGATGTCCGCCGCCGGATGTACGGCCTTCGCCGCCGCCCATGGGATGGTCAACCGGGTTCATCGCCACACCGCGAACGGTCGGACGAATTCCCAGCCAGCGTTTTCGTCCGGCCTTTCCGCTTGAAATATTTTCAGAATCCACATTTCCGACCTGCCCTATCGTTGCGTAACAGTTAATACGGATACGGCGGAGTTCGCCCGACGGCATTTTAAGATTGGCGAACTCCCCTTCACGGGACATCAACTGTGCGCCGGTTCCTGCGGAACGGGCGATTTGTCCGCCGCATCCCGCCCTCATTTCGATATTATGAACGGTCATCCCCAGCGGAATTTTTTCAAGAGGAAGAGCATTGCCGACAACCGGCTCAGCTTCCGGACCGGACAGAACCACAGTTCCGACCTCAAGACCGACCGGGGCAATCATATAGCGCTTTTCACCATCGACATAATTCAACAGTGCAATACGCGCCGAACGGTTCGGATCATATTCAATCGAAACAACCTTGGCCGGAATGCCGTGTTTGTTGCGCTTAAAATCAATGAGGCGGTAGCGGCGCTTGTGTCCGCCGCCCCGATGACGGGTAGAAATACGGCCTGCGCTGTTACGTCCGCCCGTACTCTTCTTCGCGCGGATCAAAGACCGCTCCGGTGTCGATTTTGTAATTTCTTCAAACCCGGATGTCACGGTGTGACGTCGACTGGGCGTTGTCGGTTTATATTTTTTCAAAGCCATGACTCTACTCCTTAAACCAAATCAATTTTGTTTTCTTCGGCCAGCGTCACAATCGCGCGCTTCCATGAGGCGGTGCAACCGCTGCTCGGTGTCCGTTCGCGTTTCTTTTTACCCTGCCGTTTCATCGTGTTAACGGCCGTGACCTTCACCTTGAAAAGCTCTTCCACCGCCTGTTTAATCTCCGCCTTGTTTGCAGCCGGGTTGACGTTGAACATATATTTATTTTCTGTTTCGGAAAGGCGGGTTCCCTTTTCCGTCAGCATGACTTTTTGAATTATCTGATAGACATCTTTCATTGCAAATCCTCTCTAAGCCAGGCGTTGTTCAAGTTTTTCCACGCCCGCTTTAGTAATCACAATCTGGGGATAACGGACGATCTGATACGTGTTCACATTTGCAGCGCAGACCACTTCCACATCCTGCAGATTACGCGCCGCAAGGCAAACATTCGAATCCGGCGCATCCAGAATCAGCAGGATTTTCCCTTTGATTTCCAGCGCCTTCAACAGCGAGCACATTTCCTTCGTGCGGGGAGCCGCCAGCGTCAAGTCATCCAAAACCATGATTTGCCCCGCTTCCGCACGTTCCCCGAAAACACGGGCAAAGGCCAGCCGGGCCACTTTCTTCGGAACCTGTTTGCGGACTTTATGCGGGTGCGGACCGAATGCCACGCCGCCGCCGCGCCATACGGGTGACTGCCGATATCCGGAACGGGCACGGCCAAGCCCTTTCTGCTTCCAGGGTTTCTTGTTGGAACCGGCCACTTCCCCTTTCCGAAGTGTGGATGCCGAGCCCTGATGCTGATGAGCCTGATGGGCGATGACAGCCTGATGGGCCGCCTGCGCACCCCGGTCAGCAACCGTGAACTTTTCGCTGAGGGTCACTTCACCCAGCTTGTTTCCCCTGCAATCTTTTAGCGGTAACGTACTCATGATCATCCTCTCAAATTACTTTCTCTTGAGCGCTTCGCGCACAACCAGTGTCGTACCGGCGGCCCCCGGTACCGCGCCTTTAACCAGAATCAGATTTTCAGCGGCGCGAACCTGAACCACTTTCAAACTCTGAACAGTGACATCGGTATGGCCCATTTGACCGGCCATTTTTTTATTTTTGAAAACGCGTCCAGGATGCTCCTTCATACCGATTGAACCGGTTGTACGATGGAAGTGCGAACCATGGGTTGCGCGTCCACCGCCGAAATTATGACGCTTCATAACCCCCTGAAAACCTTTGCCCTTGGTCACGCCCAGAACATCGACATAATTGACGCCTTCAAAAACAGCCGCTGTCAACGTGTCGCCCGCCTTCGCGGCATCGTCCGCTTCAACCCGAATCTCCCGAAGCACACTCATCGTTTCGAGACCCGCCTTTTTAAAGTGCCCCGCCAGCGGCTTGACAACCCGCTCCGGCCTTTTCGGGCCGAAACCGAGCTGAACGGCTTCATAGCCGTCTGTCGCGGACGTTTTACGCTGAACGACGCTGCACGGACCCGCTTCGATAACCGTCACCGGGACCAGCCGCCCCTCTTCATCGAAGATCTGGGTCATACCCAGTTTTTTTCCTAATAGACTCTTCATGATTTCACTCAGATTTTAATGGTGATGTCCACGCCCGCCGGCAGATTGAGTTTTTTGAGCTCATCCACTGTTTTAATGGTCGGGTCAATTATATCGAGCAGACGCTTGTGCGTTCTGATTTCAAACTGTTCCATTGATTTTTTGTTCACAAACGGACTGCGATTGACCGTGAACCGCTCAATGCGGGTCGGCATGGGAATCGGTCCGGCCACACGGGCGCCCGTGCGCTTGGCCGTCTCGACGATTTCCTTTGACGATGCGTCCAGCACGCGGTGGTCAAATGATTTTAAACGTATGCGTATGCGCTGATTATTCATAATTTCTCTCTGCTACCGGTTTAAAATAGTCTCCTGAATAGAATCCGGAACCGCCTCAAATCGGCACGGCTCCATCGTGTAACTGGCCCGGCCTTTGGTCAGCGAACGCAACGACGTGGAATAGCCGAACATTTCCGCCAGCGGAACATCCACATGTACAATCTGCGCCCCGTCGCGGGCCTCGATCTCGCGAATCCGTCCGCGACGACCGTTCAAATCATTCATCACATCACCCAGATTTTCATCCGGGACAATGACTTCCAGCTTCATAATCGGCTCCAGAAGCGTCGGCGAAGCACTTCCAACCGCTGCCCGCAACGCCATGACGGCCGCCGTTCGAAACGCCATCTCAGACGAATCAACCGGATGAGCGCTTCCACCGGAGACCGCCACATCGACATCCACGAGGGGATAATTTCCGAGCACACCGGTCATCAGCGCATCGCTGAGACCTTCTTTAATCGCATCATGGAATTCCGCCGGAATAATTTCCTTTGAAACTTTAACCGTCAGCCGGGTTCCTGCACCGCGTTCGCGGGGAGCGACCTGAACGGCCACATGTCCGAAATGACCTCGTCCGCCGAACTCGCGGGAAAATGTATAATCACCGGAAGCCGGTTTTTGAATGCCTTCGCGATAGGCCACCACCGGCCTGCCCGCATTCGCCTGAACCTTGAATTCACGGAAAATCCGGTCTTTAATAATCTCCAGATGAAGCTCTCCCATCCCGCTAATGATGGTTTGCCCGGTATCCTCATTCACAGTGACACGGAAAGTGGGATCATCTTCAGAAAGGGAAAGGAGCGCGGCCTTGAGCTCATCGCGGTCCGCTTGAGTCCTCGGTTCAATCGCCATTGCGATCACCGGCTCCGGAAATTCAATCCGTTCCAGAACAATCGGATTGTTTTCAAAACAGAGAGTGTCCCCGGTTGTAAAATTCCCGCTTCCGGCAATGGCACCGATTTCTCCGGCATAAAGCACATCAATATCTTCACGGCTGTTGGCATGCAGACGCATTAAACGTCCGATCTTTTCGCGTTTCTTTGTGCGCGGATTATACACATTCTGCCGTTTTTCAATTTTTCCGGAATAAACACGCACGAAAACAAGTTTTCCAAGGAACGGATCCGTCGTCAGTTTAAACGCCAACGCGCTGAGCGGTTCAAAATCACCGGCCTCACGATGAAGAACTTCTTCCGTTTTCGGATGAACTCCTTTAACCGCCGGAACATCCAGCGGAGACGGCAGAAAGTTCACAACGGCATCCAGCAAAGGCTGAATCCCTTTATTTTTGAGGGAAGAACCGCAAAGCACCGGAACAATTTGTCCGGAAATAACGGTTCGGCGAAGGGCGGCAATCAACAGATCAGAGGAAACATCGGGATTCTCAAAATATGCTTCGATCAGTTTCTCATCCACTTCAGAAACCCGTTCGATCAATGCGGCCCGCGCTTTTTCGGCATTAACGGCCAGCTCTTCAGGGATGTCGCGCTCCAACACTTCACTGCCCAGATCCGCTTCACTGAAAAAAAGAGCCCGCATGGAAATCAGGTCAATGACCCCTTTGAAATTTTCTTCTGACCCGATCGGCATCTGCACCGGAACGGCGGGAGCGGCGAGCTTATCGATCATCTGTCTTACAACGGAAGCAAAGTCAGCGCCCTTCCGGTCCATCTTGTTTACAAAAGCCAGACAGGGAACATGATATTTTTTAGCCT
>JALOTS010000045.1 GCA_025457785.1 Pontiellaceae bacterium
TGGGGTTTACACCTATTCGGGTTTTGCGGGCACCGTGCAGATGGGCTTCGATCTGGATAATGACAGTCAGCATGGACAGGAACAGAGTTTTGATATGTCGCTCGGGTTTGACGGCCCCGGTGTGGATTACCGTGATCGGGCAAATAAGTTTCCGGGACTGAAAGCTCCGGCATGGGTTCTGCCTTATTATCAGCATACGAATTATCGCGAAATCGATGAGCTGGTTTATATGCCGCACGCAGACTGTTTCGATCAGGCCATGCAGGCTAAATGGGACAAGGTGAAATTTGTGTTCGATGAAGACAACGACGATCATCGCTGGGAACGCGTTGAGTTTTATGAACCAGGCGACCCCTACCTGCCCCGCCCGCCGCGCGGAACAAAAAACGGCAGTGTGGTACAAGGTGTGCAGACCGATACCTTGGGTGATCGCGGGGAGTGGGATCAGGATTTCAGCGGAAAAGGTCAGCTCTACATTGGACAGTGGGACAACAAACTGCACCTGTACGGGGCGGAGTCGGGCGTGTGGCTGTTTGACGACGGAAGCTATTTCGGCAGCGGCTCTGCGCCGCGCGCCTGTTCCACGAATATCGCGCCGAACGTAAAGGAAGTCGTTCAGTACAAGGACACCGATAGCGACGGATTTTTTGACCTGATCACCTTTGACTACGACGGGGACAAGACCGTCGAGCTGGAAGTTTCGCTGCTGGAATATGGAATGGATGTTCCCAAGCTGATTGCTCCAGCCCAGGTTAAGTGGCAAGGGTTACATGAAACCTTCAACGCGATGGCTAAACAGAGCTGGACAGACGCACAAATGCTCTACCGAGCCGCCTGGAAGGCTGGCCTGACCGATGCGGAACTCGACGCGCTGGCGATCGCTGCCTCGACCTGGGAAAAATATCACCACGGCTACTGGCTCAAGGAAAAACTTTTCCGCAAACTCTATCAGATGTTCGATGGTGAAAAACGTGACGCGCTGAAACGCGCCTATTTCACGGGGAGTTTTCAGGCGATGGCAGATCTGTTGGCGGAATAACAGCCCGGCAGTTTTTCTGTTCAGCCGGCAATAAGGTGTTTATAGACATCATTAACAGGCAGAGGATTGGATAAAATGCGTGAAAAGAGCATAAATCCAGCACTTAAGGCTATCATTGATAATTAAAGGAATGTGCAGATGAGTGATCAAAATAACGAACGTCAACTGACCACCCGGGATGAGAGCACGGAGTTCCTGCTTTACACCGCCCCGGATGGTCAAGTGAGGGTGGAGTGTGTTTTGCACGACGAAACCATTTGGCTGACTCAGGATCGCATTGCCGAACTTTTCGGGGTGCAGCGCCCAGCCATCACCAAGCATTTGAAGAATATCTTTGAGTCCGGGGAATTGGAGGAAAAAGTGGTTAGTTCCATTTTGGAACATACCACTTTGCATGGTGCCATTGAGGGGAAAACTCAGACCCGTTCAGTCAAATTCTACAATTTGGATGCCATCATTTCTGTCGGGTATCGGGTGAACTCCTCCAGAGCCACGCAGTTCCGAATATGGGCCACGCAGTTGCTGAAAGAATATATCACCAAAGGCTTTGCGATGGATGATGAGCGGCTGAAAAACGGTCGCCTTTTCGGCAAGGATTACTTCCGTGAACTCCTGGAGCGGATTCGTTCCATTCGGGCATCCGAACGCCGTATTTATCAGCAGATCACCGACATTTTCGCCGAATGCAGTATCGATTATGATCCAAAGTCGGAAACCACGCGGGATTTCTATGCCCATGTTCAGGATAAGTTTCATTTTGCGATCACCGGCCACACCGCATCGGAGATTGTCTATCTGAATGCCGATGCCGGAAAGCCGCTGATGGGCATGATGACCTATAAGAACGCACCGGATGGTCGCGTACTCAAATCCGATGCAACAGTTGGAAAGAACTACCTGCAGGAAGATGAGATCAAAAAGCTGGAGCGAACCGTCGCCGCCTTTTTCGACTACATTGAGCGGATCATTGAAAACCGCACCACCTTCACCATGGAGAGCTTTGCCGAAAGCGTGAATCGCTTTCTGGAGTTTAATGAATACCGAATCCTTGATGGACATGGCTGCATCTCCCGCAAACAGGCCGAGGAGAAAGCGTTCGCCGAGTACGAAAAATTCAATAAAACCCAGCGGATTGAATCCGACTTCGATAGACTGGTGAAGCATCTTCCGCCGGTATCGGATGACAGCGAGAAGAAAAAACTATAACTGAACGGTGATCAAAACTCACCGTTCGGGAGGGAAAGCGAATGAAGCGATTGATCTGTTTGGCGGCGGGTTGTTTGTTGTGCGCCGGGTTGAATTGTGCGGCGCAACCGGAGGCAGAGCCCGTCCTTCCGAATATTGTGTTCATTCTGGCCGATGATCTGGGCTATGGAGATCTCGGCTGTTTCGGCGCGGCGGATATTAAAACGCCGCACATTGACCGGA
Source organism: Pontiellaceae bacterium (assembly GCA_025457785.1). Taxonomy (GTDB): domain Bacteria; phylum Verrucomicrobiota; class Kiritimatiellia; order Kiritimatiellales; family Tichowtungiaceae; genus Tichowtungia. The sequence continues at coordinate 2,468 of JALOTS010000045.1, forward strand.
TCTGTGAAGAGGGAATGAAGTTTACAGACTTCCATGTGCATCCCCGCTGTTCGCCGACCCGGGCCGCGTTCCTGACCGGCAGCTATGCCAACCGCACCGGAGTCAGCCGGGTGATTTATCTCGAGGATACGTTCGGTCTGAATGACGACGAAATGACCATACCGGAACTGCTGAAGACAGCAGGCTGCCGGACCGGCATGGTGGGTAAATGGCATGTTGGAAGCCGGGAACCGTTTTTTCCTCAGCACCACGGGTTTGATTATTCGTTTATGAAAACGGAGATGATCGATCGGGAACGGTTTGAAAAAGACGGATTTATTGTTCAACCGAACGGAAAGAAAAAATATCCGGCCGTCGATTCCTATCTCGAAAACGGAACGCTGTACGGCACGGTGGCGGAGATGCCGGAGAAGACGAAGCTTTATACGGAACACGCAGTTCAGTTTATTGCGGAAAACAAGGATCGTCCGTTTTTTCTCTATTTTGCTCACAATCTTCCGCACATCCCGCTGGAACCTTCTGAAGCATTCAGGGGAACCTCGGGCCGCGGGCAGTACGGCGACTGCGTTCAGGAACTGGACTGGAGCGTGGGCGAGGTGCTGAAGACCCTTGATGAACTGAATCTGACGGAAAACACGCTGGTGATTTTCTGTTCGGACAACGGTCCGCAGCTTCAGTATCAGGCCGAGGTCACCGGCGGCAGCGCCGGTCCGCTGCGCGACGGAAAGTGGTCGTCGTTTGAAGGCGGAACCCGCACGCCGTTTATTGCACGCTGGCCGAAAAAAATTCAACCCGGCACAGAGTGCAGCGACCTGATCGGCATCATTGATATGCTTCCGACCTTCTGTGCGCTGACCGGAGCGAAAGTCCCGGCCGACCGGGTCATTGACGGCGTGGATATTTCAGCATCCCTGTTCGGCGAATCGAAAGACCATCCGCCCCGCGAAACGTTCGCCTGTTTTGACGGCGGCGGGTGTTATGCCTTCCGGTACAGGCAGTGGAAGCTGTTTATCCGCGATGAAGAATCGAGCGGAACGAATGCGCAAGGGGTCAAAACCGGCCCGGTCAAAGCCGGCTCGCTGTTTGACATGGCCGGTGATGCGGCGGAAACCAGAGATGTCAGCGCAGAACATCCGGAGTTCGTCGAACAGATTCAGAAAATGGCGGAGCAGTTTCTGGCGGAGTTTAAGGCAACAGTCCGGGACGCGGGACGAATGGAATAGGAAGTCGAAAGGAGATCGATGATGAAAAAGGTCTGGATGATGTTTTTTGCGGTGATGGTTGCGGGCGCAGGGTATTCGCAAAAGTTTGAGACGATTACCTATCCGCAGAAGGATGTGAATCCGGACGAGGTGTTTACTCAGGAGACGCTGGAAAAATCCATGAGCTATCTTTTTTCCTGGCAGCAGGCCGCAGGCTGTTTCGGTCAGTTGACGCTGCACTCCTGCTGGGCCATCGACGGCGTAATCGGCCGGAAATATCACGGGCAGTACACGTCGGCTAATTACCACCTGATAAGGTTTATGCTGGCGATGTATGAAGAAACGGGCGATCCCGCGTGGAAACACCGGGCCGAAGATATCGTCTCCAATCTGATGTTTTTACAGGCCGAATCCGGCGGCTTTTATCACGGCTCGGCTGAAAACGAGCCGGCGTATGACGAGGGAAAGACCTGCGCGATTCATCAGGGGATGCCTGAACTGGCGCTGCTCGAGTATGCCGGGAAACCGTATGCCGATCCGGAGCGCAAGGCGGCAATCAAAACGGTGATCGACAGGCATTGGGCCTGGTTTAACCGGCGTTTTTTTGAGCGCGGAACACGGGGCTCGACGAGTCAGGACGGCTGGCCGTGGCCCTGCTGGAGCGGCGTGGTGAATCAGGATCTGGTTGTAATTCAGGCGCTGGCAGTTTACGGAAAGGTTTTCGGCGACATGCGCCGCTACGAGAAATTGGGCAAGCCGGCACTGGATGTGATTTTTAGCGACCGCTACTATTATAAGGGACTGGGTCTTTTTCAGCGCGGTGATCAGCCGGAGTGGATGTTCCCGGAACGGACACCTTATTATCATCTCGTTTTTGAAACGCTCGAAACCATTTACGGGATCACCGGGGATGAGCGGATTCCGCCGGTTCTCGATGATGTCTGCGAGCAGCTTTTCCGCGCGACGTTTGTCGCAGAGGACGGTTTGCGTTATTTTTCGCACGGCGTGAATGTCGAAAAGGACGGCAAGGCACTGAAGGTGGTCAGTTACAACAAATATCCAACCGCCCCCGCAACCTGTCTTAGCCTGGCCGGCTTTATGGACTGGTACCTCGCCCGGCATGCCGATGCGGAAAAGCAGAAAATCCGTGATGAAATCGTTCAGACCGCCGCCGCCTATGTCTTTGTAAACGGAACGATGCCAAGGGCGTTAAATCCGGACAACGATGTGTTTGCCCTGGCCCCGGATTTGCTCGGCGTTCCAAACTTTTTATTCAGGAGATTAAAAGGAACGGTCAAAAATTTTGAAATTAAAGATGCGCCGGCGATTCAGCGTAAAATCAATGATTTGGTCTGGTACGAAAAAGGACGGTTCTACTCGGTTGAAAAAGCGGGCAGCCGGACGTTTGCCGGGTTTAAACTTGAGACGCGGGCCATTGTCCACGGGACAGAGGAAACCCTGCCGTCCGTTGATTTCGAAAAGGCAAAGCAATACGGCCAAAACGAAACCGTCGTTGTGGAACTCATGAACATTCATTACGACACCAAAAAGACTTTCAAGCAATAATCTGCCGGATCATGAAACGGGGACGGTCCGGACGGTAATGGACTTTGTCGGACCGGCATCTGCGTTCTGTCTGAACAGGCCTTCAAAGAACTCAAAAACGATCTGGACATCCGCCCGGTTTATCATCGGAAAGACAACCGGATTGAGGCGCACATCTTCGCCTCATTCCTGAACTGCTGCCTGCAGGCAACCTTGAAGCAGCGGGCCAAAGCGCCGGGCCTGACACCCCGTGCCATTCCGGAAAAGTTCATCGAGTTTTTTTTCTGCGCACGAACGTCCGCCCATCAGTTCAAACAATCCGGACAAATCGTGCCGGACGTGCCAGTTGAACATCATGCCGTTATTTTCAGTGAAATAGTCGCGGGCGCCCTGACCGCCTGAAGAAGCCGGATCAAAGAGTTCAATCCATTGACCCGCTGCGTCACGCGGCCACATCTGCTGTTTTTCCGTGCAGTAAACAGTACGGTATCTTCCGCCGGAGGTTACCAATCCCGTTCAAATCCGCCCGAACCGGATGACATTGCGCCATCTTCGAAACGTTCAAAGCCATGCTGAATTGAGATCACGGGATTGTTTTGAAAGGATCAGATTATGATTGCGGCTCCGCCGTTTTGAAATACTTATTTCAGCTTCAGAATATGGAGAATAGCCTGAAAATCTTCCGGAACCGGAGCGCTGATTCGCAGCGCTTTTTCCCCGCCCTGCGGATCGGGAAGAATCAGCCGGCAGGCGTGCAGCATCTGACGCGGCACCGCCCGGAAAACCGGGTTTCCGCGCTGCTCGCCTGCATATTCCTTGTCGCCCAGAACCGGATGGCGCATGGCGGCGAGATGCTTGCGAATCTGATGGGTGCGTCCGGTATGAATACGAAGTTCCAGATAGCTCGCGTCGCGGTTGCGATCGAGCACGCTGACCAGTGTGGTCGCCGATTCGCCGTCGATGTCGCGCGTAATTGTTTTAAGCGAGTCGGAGACGCGTCCGATGACAATAGCCCGGTAGATTTTTATGATTTTTTCCTCTTTGAAGAGCGGAATCATCTGATCTTTAGCGGCGGCATTGGCGGCAAACATAACGCAGCCCGAGGTGTCGCGATCCAGCCGGTGCACGGCACAAACCTGCGGATTTTTCAGTTCGTGCTGAAGCCGCACTTCCAGACTGCGCGCGCTGCCGTTGGTGACCATGCCGGACGGTTTATTCACAATAATCAGATCGCCGCTTTTTTTCAGGATCTCAACTTTTTGCGTTTTGAGCTCCGGGCGGACGGTTTCTATCACGTCTTTGAGCTTAAGTGTATGTTTGGCCATCCAGACACGCTGACCGTTTACGAAAACCTGCCGGGCATCGAGCAGAACCCGCGCCTGCTTTTTGGAACAGCGCAGCCGGTCAGCGAGAACGTCCACCAAGGGAAGCCCGGCTTCGTGGGGTGTAACTTGAAATGTCGCTCGGCTCATAAGGATCACTCTTTCAAATTCAGATTTTTGGATTCAGCTCCTCACACGCTTCCGCAATGAGCGCGGCGGCTTTTTCAACGTCCGCTGCGGTTATATTGAGCGGCGGAAGCATCCGCAGCACCCGCACGGCCGTGGCAAGGGTCAGCAGACCCTTTTCCTGAAGCCGTTTCTGAAGCGGCGCGGCGCTGTCTTTCAGAACCAGCCCGACCATCAGTCCGCAACCCCGTGCACATTCGATCCAGTCATACTTTGCTGCGGTTTCCTGAAGATTTTGAAGCAGTAATGCGCCCGTTTTGTGCGCGTTTCCGAGCAGGTTTTCTTTTTCGATGGTCTCTATAACGGCCAGCGCGGCGGCGCAGGCCAGCGGGGTGCCCCCGAAGGTGCTTCCATGGCTTCCGGTCTGGAAAACATCTGAAAGCTTCGGCGCGGCGACCACAGCACCAATCGAAATGCCGCTGCCGAGTCCTTTGGCCAGCGAAAAGGCATCCGGCTGTATATCGTAATTCTGAAAACCAAACCATTTACCGGTCCGTCCGACTCCGGTTTGAACCTCGTCAAAAAACAACAGGATGTTTTTTTCGTCGCACAGCGTCCGCAGACCTTTAATGAAAGCCGGATCGGCGGGAATAATGCCGCCTTCGCCTTGAATGGCCTCGACCAGAATCGCGGCGGTTTTTTCCGTCACGGCGGCCCGGCAGGAATCCAGATTGTTGAATTCGGCGTATTTAAACCCTTCGGGCAGGGGATGGAACCCCTTTTGAACCTTTTCCTGTCCGGTGGCTGTCAGCGTGGCTAACGTCCGTCCATGAAACGAATTTTTCATGGTGATCACTTCATATTTTCCCTGGGTTGATCCCCACAACCGGGCAAGTTTGATCAAACCTTCGTTGGCCTCCGCGCCGGAATTGCAGAAAAAGCACTTGCCGCCCATGGACCGTTCGGAAAGCGCCTGCGCCAGTCTCGGCTGGTTTTCGGTATAATACAGGTTGGAAACATGGATCAACTTGGCGGACTGCTCCTGAATGGCCTTCACGACGGCCGGATGACAGTGGCCGACACTAAGCACGGCGATCCCGGCGAGGAAATCCAGATATTCCCTGCCGTCCGCATCCCACACCTTGGAACCCCGCCCCTTCACCAGAACAAGGCCCGGCGCATAGGTGGACATGACATATTTTTTATTCAACTCGATGATTTCTTCTGTCTTCATTTGATTTACCCCGTAAAAGGGCAGAAAACATACCGCATGATGGCCGCATTGCCAATGTATTAATAAACCGGTCCAGCCCTCCCGGCAATCTGGCGGGCGGAACGTTCCGTCAACGCAGTCAAAACACCGTGATCTTATTGAAATTTATTTCAGATGATTGAGATAACTTTCCGATATTTCATGCCCTAATGATTTTGCTTTTAACGCATTCTTGAGCGCGTTCGGTTTGTCGTTTAATTTCAAATATACACCGGACAGGTTGTAAAAAGCGGGTGCATAGCCGGGATTGATTCGGACCGTATGCTGAAAGTCATTCAGGGATTCATCCAGATTCCCGATACTAAAGTGGCACATTCCTCTTAAAAAAAAACAATTGTAATCATTTGGTATTTTGCGGATTAAATAATTTAAATCGGCAAGGGCCAATTCATATTTCCCGGATTCAAAATAAGAGGAGGCCCTGCCTTGATAGGCCTTGATCGATGAGGGGTCGATTCGAAGAGCTTCATTATAATCTGCGATGGCGGCTTCGTGCTTTTTCATTACGGTGTAAAGTATTCCTCTGTTCAGATAAGCACTGAATTTATTAGTGTTCAGGGAGATGGCTGCAGCGTACGACTTGAATGCTTTGTCGTATTCCTTCCTGAAAGCGTATATATTTCCAAGATTACTGTATATTTCGGGATCTTTGGAGTTCCGGTTTACCAAAACTTCATAATCGGCGAGCGCCTCATCGGTTCTGTTTCTTATGCCATAATAAATCCCTCTCTGTTTGAAAGCAACCCCGGGGACATATACCGCATTTTCTTCCGGAGGAAAGGTGTTGATTACGTTGGTCCACAATGTTTCGCTGTTTTCCCATACGGTGATTTGATTCCGTGTCAGATAAATACACCAGCCGGAAAACAGTGTGATAAGCAGCACCGCCGGAGTTCTATATTTCAGCGACACAAGTTTTTTAGAATACCATATCCGGTCAATAGTATGCCCGATCATGAAAAACAGCCCGACAAACGGAACATACGTATAGCGGTCTGCGATGATTGCGCTGCCTACGGTAATAAATTGTAAGACCAAAACAACGGTCGCCAGATAAAAGGCAAATCCGAAGAAAATGACTTTTGTGAATGATATGGATTTGTAGATCAGAAAACCGAGGATTAAGACGAGTAGAGGGGAAAGGTAATAGATGACCGGAAGATTCGCGTTTCCGGCAGGAGATGGATACGGGTAAAAAGCAGCCAATCCTGTCGGACAAATCATTTTCCACAGATAGGTAATAAATCCGTAAGAGGCAAACAGAACCCGTTCAAACAGAGTATAGGACTGAAGGTCCACAGCGGCGGACTCTTTTTGAATGGTAAAGGTGATGATACCGAACAGCAGTGCCAATAAAAAAAATATGATTTTATCAACCACTGCCCGGCCGTTGAAGGTCCGGTTTTCATAATAATCGATTAATAGAAGAACCAGCGGAAACACCACGGCGGCGGGCTTGGAAAGCAGGGATAATAAAAAAAACAGGAGAGTTGCCGCATAAAATTTCGGGCCGCCGCTGCGTATGTATTTCAAATAGGTTGTTAGTCCCGTGAAAAAGAAAAAGGCATATAACACATCTTTTCTTTCGGAAATCCAGGCGACTGACTCCGTGTGCATCGGATGAATTCCAAACCACAGAGCGGTTATGCATGCCGGAATAATCCTTTTCCCGGACAATTGAAAAATGAAAAGAAAAACCATGCCTGTTGACAGTAAATGAAAAATCAGATTGGTTAAGTGAAAGGATTTGGCATCAGGTTCATATCGGCCTTCGTATGGATTATACTGTTTCTCGGATAACTGACAGTCCACCGCTAATGACATCATGGTCAACGGATGATAATTTGTAACCATTGGCCGGGTAAAAAAAGAATGAATGTTTTCAAAATTCAACGCCTGAACAGATTCGTTCTTGAGCACATAATCAGGGTCATCCCAGTCGGTGAATCCATTTTTCAGGGAAGGAATGTAGGTGAACAGTGTGACGGACAGAATGATTAATAAGGATATGAAAATGTGATTTTTATACGGTTGTTGTGTTCCGGTTTTTTTAACGGATTTTTTTTTGCCTGATACACCGTTGCTCTCGGGGCGGTCCCCCGGGACAGGCTTCTGCTGCGGATTTAAAGTGGGTAATCGCATCGCTTTCATGACGTGAAGTTGTGTCATAATCAAAAATGAACGTCAAGTGAGGGGTTGGCTCCTCTTCCCTGGTCCGCAATGCAGGTAAATCTTCCCCGGTTCCAATACACGGAAAACAAATCAGACCAACCAATACCGACAACCAGCTTTTGAATTTCATAACCGCTCCCTTTTTGTTGAGGACAGACTACGCGCCGAATTGAGGTTTCCAAGTATTTCTGGCGTAAACTGCTCGCAAACCTCCAATTCATCGACTCCCGACCCGAATCAGACACGAACGCCACGAATGATGGACCGGCTCTTTCCCATCCCGTTAAGTCAAAATTTTTGAAAAATTTGCTCAGAGACGATCTATATGCTTCAGGCACCCGCATTCCCCCGTCCCGGCGCACCGCCGCCCCCGCCGCCGCCGCCCTGCCGCCGTCAACACACAACAAAAGGAATGCTGCCCTCTGGGTATGTCTTG
>JALOTS010000046.1 GCA_025457785.1 Pontiellaceae bacterium
AAAATACTCGCGCACAATCTGTTCATTGACGGATGCCATACCCATTCCTTTCGGGCAAAATCATTAATGATTTTGCTGATTTCTCTCCGGCGCCATTCCAACCCAAACCTCTTCCAGCAGCTTTTCCGGAACCTCGCAGCCGAAATCAACATGACCGATCCGGTCGGCCAGCACAAATTTTGTCAGCCCGCCGACCGTTTTTTTATCGACGGCCATCGCCGTCCGGATTTCCCTCCACGCCAGATTCGGCGCACCGACCGGCAGCAGCAGTCCGGCCAGCAGCTTTTCAATCCGGATGGATTCGTGAACCGAAAGTCCTTTGAGCGCAACCGAAAGGCGCGCGGCATACACCATGCCGATGGAAACCGCCTCTCCGTGAAGATATTGCCCGTAACCCGCCGCGTTTTCGATGGCGTGAGCCAGAGTATGTCCGAAATTTAAAATGCCGCGCAAGCCGCCTTCGCGTTCGTCCTGACGGACCACCTCGGCTTTAATCTCACAGCAGCGGGCAATAATCCGCCCCGTTTCTTCCGATGTCTGAAGCCGCGGCGAAGAGGATGCGACGGAGTTTTCCAAACTCTGGAAAAGTTCGGCATCCCGGATAATCCCGTATTTCACCACTTCGGCCATTCCGGCAGCCAGTTCACGGGGCGGAAGGGTTTTAAGCGTATCAAGCTCCATCAATACGAGTTCCGGCTGATGGAACGCGCCGACCAGATTTTTTCCTTCAGAAATATTGATGCCGGTTTTCCCGCCGACAGAGCTGTCCACCATCGCCAGCAGGGTGGTCGGCACCTGAACAAACCGGATGCCGCGCAACCAGCTCGCGGCGGCAAAGCCGGTTAAATCGCCGATCACGCCGCCGCCGAGAGCCACCATAAAACATCTGCGGTCAAGGCCGTGCGCCGCGGCTTTGCTGTAGAGATTCATCAACTGCGCCTGACATTTCGCAGGTTCCCCCGCCGGAAGAACTTCGAGCGCGGGTTTGAAGCCGGCTTTTTCCAATGACTGGAAAACGCACTCCGCATAAAGCGGCGCGACGTTTTCATCGGTGACGACCAGACAGTTCCCCTTCAGCCCCGCGCTTTTGCAGAGCTCACCCGTCAGATCGAGATTCCCCGAATCAATGTGAATGCGATAGGAACGATCCCCCAAATCAACGTTTACTTCATGTCTCATAGATAAAGAGTTTGATAAGGAGATGCCGCCGGACTGTCAAGGCGATTTATTCAAGGCAAAGAAACCCGGAGTCTGTAAAACGCCGAATTACGGGTGTCAGTCAAGGTGATGGATGAATTGGTTCCGCTTCCCCAAACGAGGTTCGTGTGCGCCGCACTCCAGATGAGATCAGTCGCCGCCAGATCGTTCGTGGTGTAAAAAGCCTGATAACACCGCCCCGTGCTTCCGTTGAATGTAAAAATCTGATTAGTCAGCGTGAACACGCTCTCATTTTTAAAAAACGATTCCGGATCGGTCGGATTCGTATCGGCGATCCACTCCTGCAAATTGGAAAAACCGTCCCCGTCGCTGTCCACCGAAGCCGCCATCGCCGTCGGACTGTTGGTATAACCTGACTCCCACCAGTCCGGAAGGCCGTCGATATCACTGTCAAAATTGACCAGCGTATTGGTGATCTGAACACGATAGTATGAAATGTCCGCCATGTAGGTCTCGTCACCATATACAGCCCGGCCAAAATCTCCCGAAGTGTTCAGCATGATACCGGCCAGTTCCCAGTTTCCGCTGTTTTTATAAAACACCCCGCCGCCGGAATCATAGGTTGCCCCCTGGCACTCGTTGCTTCCGCCGTTTGCATTAAATGTCGTCTGAAATCCATCCTGTACACCAAACCAAACCCCCTCATACCACCCGTCATCAAACGAATTTCTTGAGCTAACCGTATTTTCACCCCAGCGCATCGCCGATCTAGCCGCCCAGACGTAACCGCTATACACCCCGCTCGCGGCATTGGTAACAACCCAGCCGCTGGTCCAGTAGGTCAGGTTTGTCGCGCGATTCCGCCCGTCACCCGCCATCACCACCGAAACCGAATTCTCAATGCGGGAACTGCGGATGCGAAGAGGAAAAACCGGGGGCCGGGTTGTGGTTTGAAACAGAATCAGATCGGCAACGTCGCCGCCCCCGTTTGTAATGCGCGTCCAACTGTTGCTGTCAATGGAATACATCGCACCGTCCAGCATCACCGCAGACGGCTTGTCTAAATGCTTGACGTGATACGCGGTGATAAACCATTTATCTCCAAGATACGTTACCGAAGAGAGCTTATTTGTATCGCTCACCACAATATGACCGACATTCGCCCACCCCGGATCATCCGCAGGAGCATTTGTATTCCCGATCCCGTCTCCGCCGGAAATGATGACGGCGCGGACAGATCCTGCCGCCGACAGAAGAAGAATCAAAATGAACTTCACCGTTCTCATGACGTGACATTGTAAGGGAAAAGTTCAAAAGCTCAATCCATATGTACAAGCGGATTATTCAAAAAATCCAACATTCTGGCGCGATGTCCGTGTCGTTTCATTTGCTTTTGCAGCCTGCCGAACATACACTGATCTCAGAATTTTCGCTATGACCCACTTTGAGCAAGGAGCTGCTGTGTCGATACCATCCGAATTGTCCGCCCATGAAATTCTCAGCCGGCTGACCGCCAATATTTCCTCCATTATCCGGGGGCAGGAAAAAACGATCCGCCACCTGCTGGCCGGGTTTTCCGCCGGCGGCCATATTCTGCTGGAGGATTTTCCAGGCACTGGAAAAACCACGCTGGCAAAAACACTGGCCCTGTCCATCAATGCGACATTTAAGCGCATTCAGTTTACGCCGGACCTGCTGCCGTCCGATGTGGTCGGTCTCTCCATTTTTGATCAGAAGGCGGTCGGCTTTAAACTTCATAAGGGGCCGATTTTCACCAATATTCTGCTGGTGGATGAAATCAACCGGACCTCGCCGCGCACCCAGTCGGCTCTGCTTGAGGCCATGGCAGAAAGGCAGGTGAGCATTGACGGCACACTCCATCCGCTCGACGAGCTGTTTTTTGTGATTGCCACCCAGAACCCGGTTGAAACGCATGGAACCTATCCGCTGCCGGAGGCTCAAATGGACCGGTTTGCCCTGCAGCTCAGTCTGGGCTACATCCCCGAAGACGAAGAAGTACGGATTCTTCAAGACCAGCAGATTGTGCATCCCATTCATTCGCTTACGGCCTGCGTGGATATCGCCGATGTGCTGGCGCTGCAGCGGCAGGTGCGGGCCGTTCACATCGATCAGGATCTTCAGCACTATGCCGTTCAACTGGTCCGCGCCAGCCGCAACCGGACGGGTGTAGCCATGGGAGCCAGTCCGCGCGCCTCGCTGATGCTGGTGCAGACCGCCAAGGCCATCACCCTGCTTGAAAACCGGACCTATGTTACACCCGAAGACATTCAGGAGATGGCGGTTCCGGTGATGGCGCACCGGATTATTCTGGAATCGCAGGCGAAATTTTCGGGCCGCACACAGCGGCACATTGTGGAGGAGATTCTGGCATCCACAGAGGTTCCGCATTGATCTGATGATCGGCATTTTGACGACGAATCAGTTATAAAAACCCGGCGCGGCAGAGCCATCGCGTCCTTTATGGAAGCAACGGGGCAGCCAAAGCCATATAAAGGAGAATTTGATCAGAATAATTGATGTCAGAATAATTTAGGTCAGAACCGGAACAAAGGCGGGCCGGGCTGGAGCCTGCGACAGCAACGAAGCGGCAATAATGGAAGAGAATTTTATGCCTGAGTGAAAAAATTATTCTGACCTCAATTATTCTGTCAAAAACGGGTTGTGTAGAGCTTGAATAAAAAAGGGGCACCGAAAACCGTGCAGACACTGAACCGATATTTTTACTCGATATACAAATCGGCCTATCCGTCCGGTCAGCGGCGGAAAAACAGAATCACGCCGGCCGGGCAGGTTGTAATCGGCGCAGCGGTGCTGTCAGCAGCACTGGGGCTCGATACGACCCGCTCCGCCACCTACCAGTTGTTCACACTGCTGAGCGCGACGCTCGCGGTTGCGTTTCTCTTCAGCCGTGTTTTCCGCGCCCGGTTTTCAGTCACCCGCACCCTGCCCCCCTTCGCGACCGCCGGTGAAAAGATGACGTATAGTGTAACCATCCGGAATCTGACCTTAAAGAAACAGAGCAACCTGCTCATTCAGGAAGTTCCAACCTTTGGATATCCGACCTATGAGGAATTTCTGAGCGCACGGGAACCCGGCGAAGCCAAACGGAACCGCTGGGATCAGGCCGTAAAATATTACCGCTTTGAGTGGCTCATGGAACAGCACACCCGGATTGTACCCAGGGAACATCCGCTGCCGGAGATCGGAGCCAACAGTTACCTGAATACCTACCTCGAACTGGAACCCAAACGCCGGGGGTTTCTTGAGCTCGCCGGCATCTCGATCAAACGCATCGGCCCGCTCGGACTGTTCAAGGCCGCGCTGACTCTGCCGCAGCCGGATCGGCTGCTGATTCTGCCGAAACGCTTTCCCCTCCCGCCCGTTCAACTCCCCGGCAGCCGCAAACATCATGCGGGCGGCGTTGCGCTCGCTTCATCCGTCGGGAACGCCGATGAATTCCGCACCCTGCGCGAATACCGGCCCGGCGACCCCATGCGGCGGCTGCACTGGAAGAGCGTCGCCAAGACCGGTAATTTAATAATCCGTGAAAACGAGGACGAATATTTCGTCCGTCATGCCCTGATTCTCGACACCTTTATCGACCGGCCTTACAGTCAGGCCTTTGAAACCGCCGTCTCCATCGCCGCCTCGTTTGCCTGCACCATCGACACGCAGGAATCGATGCTCGACCTGATTTTTGTCGGCGACCGGGCCCACTGTTTTTCGTTCGGGCGCGGGGTGGATCACACCAGTAAAATGCTCGAAATTCTCGCGTGCGTCAGCCCCTGCAGCGACAAACCGTTCTCCACGCTGTTCCCGCTGATTAAGGAACACGCCGCCCGTCTCAGCGGCTGCATCTGCATCCTGCAGGCGTGGGACGACAACCGCAAAGAACTCGTCCGGCTGCTGACCGAACGCAGCATCCCGGTAAAAATTCTCGTCATGACCGACACAGAGATCGAAACTCCGGTCGATCCGGTTCATTTCATCCATACCGGCCATCCGGAAAAGGATCTGGCCAGGCTATGAATAATCCGTTGCAGCAACCCGGCAGCCAAAAGAGTTTTTGCGCTGATAAATCCGTATCTTGCTTATAACAAGGAACGCCCCCTTCTCCCGGCGGTAAATCAAACCGGAACGCATTGCAACCCGGGCGGGAAAGACGCATCCACACGATCATGAAATTTCTGACTACAATTTACCGCGACGAGGACGGCGTATGGATCGCCGAATGTCCCGCCATCCCCGGATGTGTCAGCCAGGGCGAAACCCACGATGACGCTTTGAACAACATCCGGGATGCCATCGCCGCCTGCCTGTAAGTGCGTTCCGAGCGCGGAATGCCGTTGACCGTCGAAACCCGTCAGGTCGAGGTTATGGCCTGATTCCGCCGATTCCACAGCTCAGCGGACGCAAAGTCGTTCAGTATTTTCACAGCGTGACGGCTGGGAGGTTGTCCGGCAGCGCGGCAGTCACATCATTCTCGTTAAAGACGGTCACATTGCGTCTCTCTCTGTGCCCGATCACAAAGCGATCGCCAAAGGAACGCTGCGCAGTCTCATTCGCACCGCCGGGTTGACCGTTGACGAATTCCTCGATCTCAAAAACCGGTAATCCTACCCGCCTGCATCTCGATCAAACGCATCGGCCCGCTCGAACTGTTCAAGGCCGCGCTGACTCTGCCGCAGCCGGAGCGGCTTTTTCGCGATATCGTTATCGCCAGACTGGTTTCCCCGACCAGCAAGTTGAAGACGGTGGATTACCTCTATCGCTATCAGGGGAAGACCGTTTCTCCTGACAGCATTTACCTGTTTCCCGACCGGTTCAGCGAGCACTACAGTCAGCAGGCACGGGAGATCGCCTGCGCTCATTCGCGGAAAATCCTTAACCCGCCCGGATTCCGCGAAGTGATACGACAGATTCGCAGTCTGTTTTGCCGTTTTTCCACAGATCACGGCAGGAACCGGATACGATACGCCGCAGACGGAAGCTGAGGCAGGAGGTTGGTGCTCTGCCCTGAAACCGCCTGTACTTCGCCGGTGCCGGGCGTGAATCCGCGGAGAAGATTGGTCGAAACGTCCACGGTGTAAAACATGCCGCTTACGCTCTGCCATCGGATCACCATCGTGCCGGAACCCGTTCTGCTGATGCCCGTAATCCTCAGGACATCATTGCTGTCGCGCGGATTTGTTCCCGATATATACTCGTTGGTGGTGCTCATCCCGTCGCCGTCCGGATCGGCCAGCGGTCCGGAAATGCCCGGATTGCCCAGTTCCTCTCCGGTGAACCAGTTGGTGGTCCATGCGCTGTACCCGGGGAGGATCCGCAACGCGAGCGGGGCATCATCCATCTCGCCGACATCGTTGTAGGCGTACATCTGCACACTAAAGGACCCCGCCTGTACGGGCGTGCCGGTGATGGATCCGGCCGTGTCGTTACATGCGAGTCCTGCCGGAAGCGGATAGGCTGTGAACCAGGTTCCATTGGTACACTGCATATCGAAGAAAAACGGCTGTCCATTCACTCCGGTGACATGACTGCTGGCGTTGAAACGGGGTGCCTGTGCGGAGTAGATGGTGAACCAGGTGCTTGCCGTGCCGGCACCCCAGGCGTTGCTGGCGACCAGTGTGGCCTCGAACATACCTTCGGCGGACGGTACGCCGGTTATAAGTCCCCCAGAGGAACTGCAGGTCAGGCCCGCAGGCAGATTGCTCGCGCTGTACGCGACCGGATTGTTTATCGCGGTGAACTGATAGCTGAACGGGCGCCCGACGGCACCGTGCTCTTCCTCCGCAGGCAGAATCAGTGGTTTGAGCCGGTATTCGAGGGTCATTGCAATATCGCCCGATTCCCATCCGGCCACAACGATCTGATAGACGTGACCGGCTATGGCGTTGAAGTACACGAAGCTCGCGGGATCGTAGCCGAAGTTGTCGTTCGATACCACTTCGGTCAGAGAGGTCAGCGCCGCACCTTCATAAACAGCGAGAACCGTATCCATTGCGCTGCCTTGAGTGCTGATCGTGACAAATCCGTTGCTGGGAGCCGTCCATGTCCACCAGCGCGATGCCGTCAGATCCGACTTACCGGCGTGCAGCGGTTCGTCGGGCTCCATCGTTGTGCCCGCTGTTGAGGAGGAGACAACGACGGAAGACCCGGTCAGCGTCTGCCGCAGGTCAAAATAGTCGTTCGCGAGATCTTCCGGCACGATCCGCAAGCTGAGGGATGCCGTACCGGTACCCCACTGGTTCGACGCGCTCAGGGAAACATTGAACGTGCCGCTGACCGCCGAGGTGCCGGAGATCAGTCCGCTGCCAGAATTGATGGAGAGCCCTGACGGGAGGCCCGTGGCCCCGAAGGCATCGGTCGTTCCGGAAACGGCGACCTGAATTTCAACCGGATGGTTTACGACCCCGAAAGCATTGGTTGGCCCGGCAATGACGGGCTTGCCGGAATCAAACCGGAATAAAACACTGCCGGAACCTTCTCCCGCAAGGTTGGCGGCCTTGACGGTTACGGCCGGTTGAATTCCGGCCTGGGTCGGCGTTCCTGTAATCATTCCGAGAAGCACATTACAGGCAAGACCGGAGGGTAAGTTTGATGCACCATATATCAGAGGGCTGTTGGTCGCCAATATCTGATAGCTGAACGGGTGACCCTGCCGTCCCTGCACATAGTTTGTGCTTACGATCACCGGGATGCGCGGCTCCGGTGACACGATGACAGACACGGTCGCGGCTCTTGAAGTGAAAACACCATCGCTGACGCAATACTGCCAGGAATCCGTGCCGGTGAAATGATCCGGAAGTGTCAGGTCGTAATCGGGCCCGCTTCCGGAAAGTGTGCCGTGGCGGGCACCGGAAAGCAGGCTGAAGGCAAGCGGGTTTCCGTCGGGATCATAGGGGCTGACAGCCACTCGCAGTGTTCCCGTTCCTTCCTGTACGCGGAAGGTTTCATCTTCCGCGACCGGCGGACGGTTTGTGATGGTCCATATCCATTCGTTGTTGGTGATATTCGATTCGTTGGTTGTTGCCAGCTCGATGGTGGCGAGGTACTGATATGTGCCCGCATTGGAGGGAGCATACAGTCCGGACCAGTACCAGCCTTCGTCCGCTGCCCACTGAAGATTGGTGCTGACGAGGGTCTGCTCGGCGAAACCGGGCTCGGTCATGCGCAATACAATTTCCGCCTCGTTGGCCAGGGACTGGTTGCGCACGGACAGTGAAATCCGGTTGGTAACACCAATAATCTGCCAAAGGTCGCCGGGACGCCGGACAGGATCCACGTCAGCCGGAATAATTCGCAATGCATTCGAGGGCATCATCAAATCAATCTGAGTTGCATCGCGGATTACCGCCACATCAACCGACGTTGTCACCGTCGAGCCGCCCGCATCTGTCGCAATGAAGTTCAACTGATGCGATCCTTCCGAGAGAATCACATTATCGAGATAGTTGCTTGCTCCCAGATGCCCGTCGAGGCTGGATGTCCAGTGCGTCGATGTCAGAGGCAGTCCGTCAGGATCCCAGGCATTAGCGTTAATAGTCCAGACCGATCCGGTCAGCGCCTGAGCACCCGGCTCAGGCGAAACAATACTGACGCAGGGCGGCAGATCCGGCATCGTAACGGGCGCACTTGTTACGACGCTTGACGAAAATCCGTCGGATAACAGTAATTTAAATTTCAGATTGGTGCTTCCTCCGAACTGACTCGCACGGATCCACATATTGGTCTTCGGGAACTCGTCGGATACGGCAACCCATGTGCCGTCCACTGAATAATTGTGCAACAGCATGGAACAGACACCGTCCGGCAGCGCATCGGGCAGGCAGCTCAAGGTGATATATCTGCCGTCGGCATCGGACGCATAGGCTGCACTTACAGCACCGGAGGGAACAGTTACAGGCGTTCGGATCATGACCGCATCCAGTTTCTCATCGAAACGGCCCGCCTGCAGAACCTTATAGACCACTGCGGAATCGGGAATGTCAAACGTTTCCTGTGCCGTCAGAAGCGCATTGGCCGGAGGCTGCGGGTCGCGGGCATTTAAAAGCCCCTCGAACACCTTATTTCCCCGGATGTCGAAAGCCTGCAGCCAGGCCACGGATTCGGTTCCGTTTGTGATCGGAGCATTGTCTAAAGATGTTATATCGGAAAAGGAGATGGAGTCCGGAACGACACGGCAAAGGGCGGAGGCTGCCGGCTCTGTATCGTCACGCCTGAACATCGCCTTCATGAGGACACGGCGGAAGCCGGCGGGCACATTGGTTTTCAGTGCCCGTTCGCTCATCGCGGTTATTCCGTTGGTAGAATACCCCAGCAGGCTCATGATATTGTCGTTCAACGTCATCAGGGTGGAGGGCACCGGCCAATGGATATCAACGCCGCCCATGATGTCAAAAGCATCGCCGAATCCGTCGCCCGGATAATGCTTAAGATGATCCCGGTAAGCCTTTGCATAGGGAACCACCGCCGCATCATAGCCGAACGGATCAAACGCCGTGATCCCCTTCAGGCAGGCTCCATCCTTATTGTTAATCCAGTTTCCCAGACCGTCTGCTCCGGTTCGGAGGTCGTACTGCTCCGTCTGGAGCAATCCTGCGTACAGGCCGAAAGAATGGCCGAGTTCGTGCATTGCGGTCGGCAGGCTCAATTCGTCCACGAGACTTACGTTGCGATAGCCCCGCAGGTTCAATCCGTCCGCGCCGCGCGGCATAGTGCCGCTGGGCACGATCGCCACCAGCCGGTCAATACCGTACATCGCCCGGCTGTTGTATTCGTCCATCATGTTTTGCAGTTCGGCAACAATTTCCTGCGAAACCAGCAGCGGTTCGTTTTCGAGTTTTTTCGCCCGCTCGCTGCCCCAGTCGTAGCATTGGGGGATATAATGAAAAGTCTGCAGTTCGATCATCCTGATTTCTTTCGGAAGCAGCGGTGTATGACTGCTCAGCATCTGATGAATCTTCTGGGCTGCGGCATGCAGGGTGGTGGCATCAACTTCGGCCTTGCGTCCCTTGACGGAATTAACGACCAGAACAACGCCCACGCGCAGCATCCGGGCGGGGGGCGGATTGAAACCGATATCGACCGTTGTGACCGTGCTGGTGCCTCCGCCTGAATAAGCCGTCACGCCGGTTGTATCCATTGTCAGAGCGATGCGGTGGCTTCCTGTGGAAACATTGTCCGGCAGGATAAAATTCAGTGTGCGCAGATCGTTTCCGCCCGAGCGACCGGCGACCTTGCGATAGTCGTTTTTCATTTCATACGCCGGATTAATCGGAGCGATGGGAGTTCCGTCGAGCAGAAGGCGGTATGTTGCGCCGGGCAGCGAAACGGCGCTGCAGCGCAG
>JALOTS010000318.1 GCA_025457785.1 Pontiellaceae bacterium
ATTAACTTTTCTCTTGAAAAAGCAACATCCCTCAAACAAGGTCCTTTTGCCAATTTAAGAATGTGTATCCAGGCGATCTGCTCAGATTGCGCATCAGAGAACGGAGATCGGAGGACAGATGACGGCAACCAATACGCTGTAAACCGAAAATCAGGGGTCAATGAATCACAAATGCTTAACTATGAATAAAATCGGGCTTCTGAACACTGATTTCTACCTTCTGACAATTTCTCCCCGCACCCAGAGTGTCCTTTTTGCGACTTATCCTTCGCAACTTTGGTAAATCTGAACCCGGTTGTGGAAAACGATCTGCTCTTATTCGCATTTATTCGTGATTCAGATTCTCTTTCTCATCATTTTGACCCAAATTATTTTGGTAAAAAAATCTGCGGTTAAAACGGATTACCCCTTATGCCAAACCTTGCGGTTTACGAAATCGACATAACTGAAGATGATTTTGGCAATCTTCCACGACACCTGATCGACATCGTAGTCCTGCGGGATGAGGGCCGGGCCGATGGTTGCAATCTGCTTTACAACCACTTCAATCGAATCAAGTATCCGCTGCAAATCCAGCCCGCTCATGATGATAACCCCTTCGTCCATGCCTTCCGGACGCTCATGCGCCTGCCGAACAGTGATGGCCGGCATCCCGAAAATCGAAGACTCTTCGGTAATGGTTCCGCTATCGGAGATCGTACAGAACGAATGCATCTGCAGGTGGTTGTAGTCAAAGAAGCCGAGCGGCGGCATCTGCCGAACCCGCTCGTCCAGTTTGTAACCGGCCGCTTCGAGTTTTTTGCGTGTGCGCGGATGACAGGAGAAAATCAACGGCATATCGTAGTGTTCCGCCACGCCGTTCAGCGCTTCGACCAGTTTTTTGAGATGCACAGGATTATCCACATTTTCTTCGCGATGAATGCTGACGGTGAAATATTTCTTCTGCTCCAGCTTAAACCGGCTCAGCACGTCGGAGTTTTTAATCCCCTCCATGTGATAATCGATAATCTCTTTTTGCGGCGATCCGGCTTTGATCACCTGATCCGGCGGCAACCCTTCATTAAGCAAATAACGGCGGGCATGCTCGGTATATGGCAGATTGATGTCGCTGATGTGGTCCACAATGCGCCGATTGATCTCTTCAGGAACCCGGAAGTCAAAACAACGATTGCCCGCCTCCATGTGGAAGATCGGAATTTTACGGCGTTTGGCCGGATAGGCCGCCAATGCGCTGTTGGTATCGCCCAAAATCAATATGGCATCCGGTTGCTCCTTTTCGAGCACCGTATCGGTTTTAGAGATCACATTGCCAACGGTCTGCGCCAGTGTTTCGCCGACCACGTCCAAGAAATAGTCGGGTTTGCGAACATCCAAATCCCGAAAAAACATTTCGTTCAGCTCGAAATCGTAGTTCTGGCCGGTATGTACCAGAATATGGTCACAGGTCTGATCCAATACCGCGATCACACGCGAGAGTTTTATAATTTCCGGACGGGTTCCAATAACTGTCATTACTTTCATCTTATCATCTCCTTAATTCTTTTTGATTCCCCGGTTTACATTTTTCCAACCATTGGAATCAATCTTTTCAACTAATTACGCGAATGAACTCAAAGCGTTATTCCCCACGCATCATACTGTCCGTTATCGTCAGCCAGCTCCTTCATCATGGACTTCCACGAGGGCGCGACATACCCCGTAGCCGCCCTGAATTTTCCTGCATTCAAGCTGCGATCAACGGAAGTTCCTTCTTCCCTATGAATCACGACATCAACCCCAAAGCTTTCCTGAGCCAATCTTAAAAGGTCATATTTATTGATCGGCGCAGAGGCTACATGGTAAAGACCTGTTAGTGCCGGAGTCTTTTCCAGCACCATCTGCACTACCCGTGCTGTTTCAATGGACGAAAGTCCGGAGTAAATCGCACGTGTAAAGCCCTTGATCTCTTTCCCTTCTTGCATAAGAAACCAATCCAGCAGCGAGTTGTGCCCCGTCAATTCACGACCAATCACGGAACCTCTCAACACCAGTGTATTATCCGCTTCAACATCACCTAGTCGCCGCGACATTCCATAGGCATGCGTCGCATCCGGCGTGTCGTCCTCGGTATAAAAACCTTTCTTGCCCGAAAACACACAATCGCTGCTGAAATGCATCAACTTTGCGCCTTGCGCGGCAGCCATTTCAGCCAACCGGTGAGGCAGCAGGGAATTAACGGTAATGTTCAATACCGGCGGAGCAACTTCACTGCCGTGAGTGGCAACTCTTAAACAGTTGATCACCCAGTCTGGACGAATGTCCCGGATTACATTTTCCAGCCCTTGGAAACCCATCGGGCTAACGCCCGGAATCACCTTATCCGTCTGAAAAAACGGAATCCGGTTTAACGGTTCTGCGGAGACCTTTCCCGGAATAGTCCCGTACGTCTCGGGGAACGTTTTTCCCAGCATTTGGAACATCTTATGTCCCTGCATGCTGGAGGCACCTAAAATTAGAAGTTTCATAAGATATCCGTTTAAACGGCGCAAAACGCCTTGTTCAAGTCGTTAAAACGTCCCGCTCCGCGGACCGCGTTATAGTCGTCTGGTTCGGGACAACTGCCCTCTGTCATTAGGAATCAAAACCCCTCATCTGCTTTCTGCGACTCTCCGGCCAGTTCTTTCCGGATATAGTCCAGTTTCAGCAACATGGCGATCAGCTCATCCTGCGTCAGTTGACGGGTGTTGCCAGAGGTATAATCCTGCTCCAGCGAAAGTTTAGATTCGCCCACTTCAAAATATTTGCCGTAATTCAAATCACGGGTATCAGAGGGAACCCGGAAATAATCCTTGAGGTCCACGGCACTCACCAGCTCTTCGCGATTCAGCAGCGTTTCATGTTTCTTTTCGCCATGGCGCGTACCGATCACCCGCACCTCATTCTTCAGTTTGAAAATCGTTTTTAACGCTTCGGCCAATTGTCCAATCGTCGCGGCAGGAGCCTTCTGCACAAATGTGTCGCCACCTTTGCCGTTTTTAAAAGCAAACAGCACCAGATCGACCGCATCGTCCAGGGACATCATGAATCGGGTCATATCCGGGTCGGTT
>JALOTS010000047.1 GCA_025457785.1 Pontiellaceae bacterium
TGACTTCCGCCCCGACCAGCGGGCCTTTGGCCATTCCTTCCAGAAAGCCTTTCTGACAGGCCGGAACAAAGTTGTTTGGAATGGACCCGCCGACCAGTTTGTTGGCGAACCATTCTTCGTCGCCTGCATCACGCGGATAAACCCGTACATAGCATTCGCCGTACTGGCCGCGTCCGCCGGACTGCTTTTTATGCTTGTAGTGGCCCTCGCCCATGGCGGTAATGGTTTCCCGATAGGCGACTTTCGGTGTATGGTGCGTGATGTCCACCTTGCTGCGGTTCTTAATGTGTTCGAGTGTGACATCGAGATGCACATCGCCCATGCCCCACAGCAGCGTTTCGCGCGTTTCCGTGTTGCGTTCGACGCGGATGGAAGGATCTTCCTCCGCCGCACGATGCAACGCCGTGCCGATCTTATCTTCGTCGCCTTTGGTTTTGGGTTCAACGGCATACGCCATCACCGGATGCGGAAATTCAATTTCCGTAAAGGTGATTTTTTCCGCCGGCGCACAAAGCGTGTCATTCAGGCAGGTGTTTTTCAGTTTGGGCAGCGCAATGATATCGCCCGCTTTGGCTTCCTGACAATCGCTCGTTTTTTTTCCGTTGATGTAGAGAATGCTGCCGATACGTTCCTTTTCGCCTTTGGTGGCATTAAGCACTTCGGAGTTGGGTTTGAGTGAGCCGCGATAGACCCGCACAAAGCTGAGCTGCCCGGTAAACGCATCGTTGACGGAGCGCCAGACCAGTCCGGCGAAGGGTTCGTTTTCTCCGGTGGCTACTTCGTGGCCGTCAGCGCATTTGACCGGATAGTCTTCCGGCGACGGGAAAAGGCGGCTGATTGAGTCCATGGTTTCCTTTACGCCGATTTTTGTTTTGGCCGAACAGGCAAAAACAGGAATCAAGTGCGCCTCATGCACCGCCTTGCGCAGGCCGTTGGAAAACTCATCCGCCGTGAGTTCCTCTCCGTTAAAATATTTTTCCATCATTTTGTCGTCGGTTTCGGCGGCGAGTTCAATGAGATGATCCCGGACGGCTTTGATCGCGTTCGCCAGATCAGCGGGGATGGCATTGGCGGGGGAATTGAGAATGTCCACCTCGGATTTCCCGTCGGCCGTCGGAAAAACAACCGGCACACAGCGGCTTTCGCCCCACATCGCCTTAATTGCGGCCAGGGTTTTGCTGAAATCCGCATCGGGCTTGTCTAAACCGGTAATGACGATTCCGCGCGGCAGATTGCGCTTCTCGCAGACTTTCCACGCACGGCTGGTTCCGACCTGAATTCCGGAAACAGAATCCACCACAATCAGCCCGGCATCGGTTATTTCTGCGGCGGCCGTGAGCTGCCCGATAAAGTCGGCATAACCGGGGGTGTCGAGCACGACGAAGCGGCACTGTTTTCCACTGGCGGCGGTATAAACTCCGTCAAAGGGTTTCGCCCAAATGGAAATTTCATGTTCCTGTTCTTCGGGTGTCCAGTCCGCCATGCTGTTTTTTTCGTCCACTGAGCCGACGCGCTCGTTGGTTCCGAGAATATTCAACATTACATCCAGCAAAGAGGTCTTCCCGCTGCCGGTATGACCCATTAGTGCAAAATTACGAACACCAGAAATCGGAATCCCCTTCATTACGACTCTCCTTGGATTTAATTTTTATTAAGACCATCTCTGCACAAAGCGACACACAAAGGGGCCAAGATATACGGCTTTGCGGCGGGCCGCAATTGTTTTTCCGACCCCTTGGGAAAATATTTTTCAGAGGCTGAAAAGCAAAATGATCCGCTGAAACGGGTCGTAATCCGGAAATTCGGGGTATTCCCCGGGTTTAATCTGGTGGGCGTTACAGGACTCGAACCTGTGACTTCTACCGTGTGAAGGTAGCGCTCTAACCAACTGAGCTAAACGCCCGTTTAAGGGAAAGGAATGATGGAATATCGGATTATTGGAGTGATGAAAAGAAAAGATTTCAAAAATTGGCCGGCCAATTTTCATTTAATTTTTTTTGCCGAAGAACTCATTGTAAAGGATTTCTTTAACCTGATCGAGGCCTTCCCCCAGTCCGGCGGATATTCCGATTGGTTTGAGCCGGGTTTTACGCCGGAAGATTTTGAGATTTTCCGCAGCGGCGGGCAGATCCATCTTATTGGCCAGGACGAGGAACGGGCGGGTGGCCAGCTCGACATTGTACGCTTTTAATTCGCGGCGCAGGCTGCGGTAATCTTCAACGGGGTCGCGCCCGTCTTCGCCGGCCATGTCGATAACAAACAGCAGAAACCGGGAGCGTTCGATGTGGCGCAGGAAATAGTGTCCAAGGCCGGTGCCTTCGCTGGCGCCGTCGATCAGGCCGGGAATATCGGCGATTTTAATCTGATTGAAGTTTTCATAGATGAGTGTGCCGAGAACGGGGTGAAGTGTTGTGAACGGATAGGAAGCCACCTTTGGATGGGCATGGGTAATTTCGGTGAGCAGGGTGGATTTTCCGGCATTTGGAAAACCAACCAGTCCGACATCGGTCATGAGTTTGAGTTCCAGCCGGTATTCGCGTTCTTCGCCGGGGGTTCCGGGGGTGCATTTGGCGGGGGCCTGATTAACGGACGATTTAAAGTGGGGGTTGCCGAGTCCGCCGCGACCGCCGCGGGCTATGACCATTTCCTGTCCGGCTTCGAGAATTTCTCCAATGAACTCTTCCGTGTCGGCATCCAGAACGACGGTTCCGCAGGGAACGATCAGGATATTGTCTTCTCCGCAGCGTCCGGTGCAGTCGCTGCCTTTGCCGTGTCCGCCGTTTTCTGCGATCTGGTGGGGATGATGAAAGAGGTGGTTGAGCGAGTCCGCATTGGCATCGCCGCGCAGGATCACGCTGCCGCCGTGTCCGCCGTCCCCGCCGTTGGGGCCGCCGTGCGGGGCGAATTTTTCGCGGCGGAAGGAGGCGATTCCGTTGCCGCCGTTGCCGGCACGTACGAAGAGTTTAACGCGATCTTTGAATACGACAGTTTTCATGGCGTGTATCTTAAACAAAACAGGCGAGCTGTGAAAGCCCGCCTTTTCTTTTTCCAAACATTGGAAAACCGGTTATGCCGTTTGCGTTTCGCGAATATTGACGCGCCGTCCGGCTTTGTCGAACTCGACCATTCCGTGTTTCAGCGCGAAAAGGGTGAAATCGCGGCCCTGGCCGACATTGGATCCGGCGATAAATTTGTTGCCGACCTGACGAACGATGATGCTGCCGGCGGTTACAGTTTCGCCGCCGTAGCGTTTAACGCCCCGGCGTTTAGGTTGGCTGTCGCGTCCGTTGTTGGAGGCTCCCTGTCCTTTTTTATGTGCCATTTGTGTTCTCCTTCAAAATTAAGCGAGGATGGATTCAATCTTGATTTTTGTCAGTTCCTGACGGTGACCGATTTTTTTGCGGTATCCCTGGCGGCGTTTCTTTTTAAACGCCACGACTTTGTTCCCGCGGTAGTTTTCAACCACAGAGGCGGTCACTTTGGCACCGGCCACAACGGGCGTTCCAATGGTGAGTTCGCTTCCGTTGGAAACGGCCAGAACCTGATCAAATTCAACAATATGTCCGGCTTCAGCGGCATCCAGCAGTTCGACGCTCAGCACGGTGTTTTTTTCCACGCGGTACTGCTTACCGCCGGTTTCAATGACTGCGTATGTTTCCATAAATACAAATTCCTTTTTGAATCAAAGACGGGAGAAGGTAGGACAGAAGGCATGGGCTGTCAATCCTTATACCTCTTTTTAGTAAAAAACAATTTTCACCTTGACGCAGACGACCTGTAAATGAAAACGTAGTTTGGGTTTTTGTTTTCTGGCATCATAAATACCTACAGATTACATGGTATTTTCGATATGTAAAAGCGTTTTCCCGGAGAGATTTAATGGCCAATGACATTTTAAAGAACAGCCTGGACCCTGCCTGCATTAAGCTGGAGCTGAATGCGGACGGACGGGATGAGGCCATTCGTGAACTGGTGACGCTGATTCATGCTAAACACCGTTTGCGCAATCCGGATGAGGCCCTGCAGGCTGTGATGGAGCGGGAGCAGAAGATGAGCACCAGTCTCGAGAACGGCATTGCCGTTCCTCACGGGAAGATTTCTTCCATCGACCGTTTATTGGTCGCGGTCGGCCTGAAAAAAAAGGGGATTGATTTCCAAAGTGCCGATGGTCAGCCCTCCAATATTATTATTTTGATTTTAGCCTCTGCGGCTCAGTCAGGGCCGCACGTACGCTGTCTGGCGGAAATCGGACGGCTGCTTCAATCAGAAGCCAACCGTAAAAAAATTCTGTCCGCGAAAGATGCGATAACGGTGTTCCATATTCTTGCGGGTACGGAGATCTAAACCATGTATAAAACGTTATCCACCGGGTCACGCTGCGGCTTAAAGCCGATGTGCCGCTGGATTTGCGCAGGGCTTCTTGTCTTTGTTTTTGGTTTTACCGGTTTGTCGTTTGCTGAATCCGCCGAAGGCGGCGCAGAGATTCTTTCCGGCCAAACGGTTGTCGCCGAGGAGGGCGAAGAGCATCTACCGCCGATGGCGGTTGTTCTTTTTTCGATCGGGCCCGTGCCGGTAACGAATTCTATGGTTTCCAGTTGGCTGGCGGCATCTGTTCTGATCGCGGTTGCAGTGCGGTTTCGCCGGCAGGTGCGCGCCGGACACCATACTCTGTTGACCGGAACGATTGAGGCGCTGGTGATTTTCCTGCACGGGTTCCTCGCCGACATTCTGGGAAAAAAGCTGGCGGAAAAAACCTTCTGGCTGCTGGGCTCCTTTTTTATTTTTATTCTCTGCTCCAACTGGCTGGGACTGTTTCCGGGCATTGGAAGTGTCGGCTGGGGGCATGAAACGGAACACATGTTCAAGGTGACCCGGCCGCTGTTTCGCGGCGTGAATGCCGACCTTAATACGACGCTGGCGATGGGCGCGCTGTTTTTTCTGTTCTGGTTTATCTGGGCGTGGAAGTCCAATGGACCGGTCGGTATAGTGAAACACATTTTTGCGCCCAAAGGGGATATGAAGGGGGTCATGTATTTCGTGATGGCCGTGGTGTTTGTGGCGGTCGGGTTCCTGGAAGTTTTCTCCATCATTATCCGTCCGTTTTCGCTGGCGCTGCGGCTGTACGGAAATATTTTTGCGGGCGAGGTGATGCTGGAAACCATGCTGCACAAAATTCCGGCGCTCGGCTGGCTGCTGCCGGTTCCGTTTTATCTGATGGAAGTGCTGGTCGGACTGATTCAGGCGCTGGTTTTCACTCTTTTATCAGCAGTTTTTGTCATGTTGATTTGCAGTCACGAAGAAGCAGAAGAACATTAAGCAACAAGGAGATAGAAATGAATCCATCCATGCATATCGGTATTGCGGCGGCGGCGGCCGCGATCAGTGTGGGAATCATCGGGTACGGCGCGGTAACCGCGATAGGCAGGAATCCCGGCGCAAGCACCAAGGTTTTGGTGCAATCGATTCTGGCGATTGCTTTCGCTGAAGCCATTGTTTTTTACGTTATTTTCCTGAAATAGGCACACCGGACGGATAAACACCATGAATGCACCGTTTATTCTGGCCGTTATCGAAAATCCGCTTCCGAAATTCGGCGTCAACTGGTACGACTTTTTTTCGCAGGTGGTTGCGTTTTTGATCATCGCGTGGGTTTTGAATCAGTTTGTATTCAAGACGGTGCGGAAAACGGTTGCCGACCGGCAGAGGGAGGCGGACGAAGCGGCGGCGAACAGCGAGAAAATCCGCCGGGAACTTCAGGCGGCGGAAGAGTCGCGCAAAGAGGTGTTGCATAAAGCGCAGGAGCAGGCGGACCGGTTTGTCTCCGAGGCCAAGGCCAATGTCGCGGAGATGCTGGACCGGGAAAAAATCCGGTGCGAGCAGTTGGGAACGGCGATGCTGGCCAAGGCCCGCGAAGAAACTCAGCAGGATCAGGCCCGTCTGAAAACAGAACTCCGGGCTGAAATCGCGACGATGGTTGTAGATCTTACGGCGAAGCTGGCCCAGATGAATCTGACTCCCGCTGACCGCGACCGGCTGCTGCAGGCGGCCGTGAACGAAATCTCCGCTCCGGAAAAAACCTAACCCGTTATGAAACTTACCCGTCAGCATCGCCGGAATGCCCGGCTTCTCTGGCAGTCCGTTTCGGTCAACGGCGTTCCCGATGCGAACCGTATCCGGGAAACGGTTCGGACGATACAGCAGAGCCACGGCCGTGATGCCGAAGCCGTGCTGAAATGTTTTGCGCAGCGGCTGGATGTTTATATCCGCGCAAACCGGATCGCGGTGGTCAGCGCGGACCGGCTTTCGGCGGCGCAGCAGGAACAGCTTAACGGTCGGTTCAGGGAAACCGGCGCGGCGAATCTCGGCGTTCAATTTTCTGTTGACCCGTCCGTGATCGGCGGACTGCGGGTCGAGCAGGGCTATCAAGTAACCGATCTGACCCTTGCGCGGCAGCTGGAACTGCTGCACGATAAACTGTTATAAACCTGATTTTTTTGTATCGAAAGGCGGGCTGGTAGTTATGCAAACGATTGTGGCGGACATCGAAAAAACCCTTGCGCAGTTTCATCCGGAAGCGCATTGCGAGGAAACGGGCAAAGTCATGGAAGTCGGCGACGGCGTGGCCCGGATTGAAGGATTGCGCAATATCCGTCTGAACGAAATGATCGACTTCGGTAACGGCATTACCGGCCTTGCGCTGAATCTGGAAGAAACCAGCGTGGGTGCGGTGGTGCTGACCGAGGCCAACACCGTGCGCGAAGGACAGACCGTTCGCTCGACCGGACGGCTGCTGGAAGTTCCCTGCGGACGCGCCATGCTCGGGCGTGTCGTGGACCCGCTGGGCCGCCCGTTCGATGGAAAAGGCCCGATCGAAACGACAGAGGTGAATCCGGTTGAGCGGCCCGCTCCCGGAATTATCGGGCGGCAGTCGGTTTCCGCCCCGTTACAGACCGGGATTCTCTCGATTGATGCGGTGATTCCGATCGGAAGAGGACAGCGCGAACTGATTATCGGCGACCGATCGACCGGTAAAACGACAATCGCGATGGATACCATCATTAATCAGGCGAGGCTGAATCATGAGGCTGAACTGACTGTGGATGTCAATATCCATCCGGTTTATTCGATCTACGTGGCCATTGGACAGCGGCAGTCGAGCGTGGCGCAGGTGGTGCGGACACTGGAGGAACGCGGCGCATTGAAGTACACCGTGGTGGTGGTGGCGACGGCGGCTGACTCAGCGGCGATGCAGTATCTGGCGCCGTTCAGCGGCACGGCCATCGGTGAATGGTTTATGGATCACGGCATGGATGCGCTGGTGGTGTACGACGATCTGTCCAAGCACGCGGTGGCCTACCGGCAGATGTCGCTGGTGCTGCGCCGGCCTTCCGGACGCGAAGCCTATCCCGGCGACATTTTTTATCTTCACAGCCGTCTGCTGGAACGTTCCGTCTGCATGTCGCAGGCGTGCGGCGGCGGCACACTGACATCACTTCCGATTATTGAAACCCAGAACGGTGACGTGGCGGCCTACATTCCGACCAACGTGATTTCCATTACCGACGGGCAGATTTATCTGGAAAGTGATTTGTTCCATCAGGGCATTCGTCCGGCGATGTCGATCGGGATCTCCGTATCGCGCGTCGGTTCCGCCGCACAGACCAAGGCAATGAAAGAGGTTGCCGGGAAAGTGAAACTGGAGCTGGCGCAGTATTATGAAATGAAAGAGTTCGCCCAGTTCGGATCCGATCTGGATGCCAAAACGGTTGCGCTGATTGAACACGGAAAGCGCATTACCGAACTGTTTAAGCAGGTTCAGTACAATCCCTTTCCGGTGGAAGAAGAGGTGGTTCAGCTGTGGGCGGCTCAGCAGGGATTTTTTGATCAGACGCCCGTTGAAAAAACGCGCGAAGTCCGTGAAAAATTTCTCGAATTCGTCCGGATGCGGCGCAAAGAGCTGTTGCAGGAAATCCGGCAGCGGAAAAAGCTGACGCCTGAAATTAAAAAGAGCCTCGAAGAGGTTTCAGCGGAATATCAAAGTCTATCCTGACGGGCATCTATGGCAAATTTACGCGACATTCGCCGGCGCATTAAGTCGATCCGTTCCATGGCCAAAATAACCAAGGCCATGCAGATGGTGTCGATTTCGAAAATGAAGCGTGCTCAGTATGCGGCGACGTTCGGTATTCCTTATGCCGATATGCTGAACGATATTTTGACGCAGGTAACGCGCTATGTCGGGATGTACCGTCACGGGCTGATGGAAAAACGGGAGGGCGATCGCAAGCTGGTTATTCTGGTCGGAACGGATCGCGGCCTGTGCGGTTCGCTGAACACCAATATCTTCCGGGAAATCGTCAAGTACGACCGCGACACAACTCTGTTTGTCGCACTCGGTGCCAAAGCGGCGCAGTATGTGCAGAAATCCGGGCGGATGCTGGTGGTCGATTTCAACTACAGTGATCCGCCGAAACTTTCCGAGGCCCGGATGGTTTGCCGGTTCGTGACACAGCTCTTTCTGGATGATGAAATCGACAGCGCGGACATCGTTTTCAGCGATTATGTCTCCACGTTCAAGCAGGTTCCGCTGACGTGGCGGTTTTTGCCGGTCGGCCAGGAACAGGAGTTTTTCGATACCCTGCCCGAAGCGCTGAAACGCACGAAAATGGAAGAAGCTGAAAAAGAGACCAACGGCATCGGGGAGTTCGAGTTCGAACCGGATGTGAACACCGTTTATGAATCGCTTCTGCTGCGCAGTCTGGATTATCAGCTGCTGCAGATCATGCGCGAAGTGCGCGCCAGCGAGCATAGTGCGCGTATGGTGTCCATGAAGCAGGCGACGGATAATGCCAAGGAGATGAACGACCGGTTGCAGTTGGTGCATAACAATTTGCGGCAGGCGTCCATTACGAAGGAACTTTTAGAAATCGGCAGCGCGGCGGGAGCGGATTGATCGTTGAATCGGGATGACAGAATTTTAAAACGAAGCAATTGCAGAAAACGGGGCGGAAATGAAACAGGGAAAAATTGTACAGGTGATCGGACCGGTGGTGGATGTTGAATTTGAATGCGCCGCAGATCTTCCGGGCATTTATGAAGCACTGGTCGTGGAGCAGACGGGCGTTGACGGCAAGATCCGCAAGCTGGTTCTCGAAGTGCAGCAGCACGTCGGCGGACACTGGGTGCGTACCATTGCGATGGGCGCGGCAGAAGGGCTGCAGCGCGGTACGGCGGTAAAAACCACCGGCTCTTCCATCACCGTTCCGGTTGGGCAGGGTGTCATGGGCCGCATGATGAACGTAACCGGCGACCCCGTGGACGAACGCGGGGCAATTCTTGCAGAAAAACGGCTGCCGATTCACCGCCGTCCGCCGCTCTTAACCGAGCAGACAACCAAACCGGAACTTCTGACGACCGGAATCAAGGTGATCGACCTGATCTGTCCCTTTTTGAAGGGCGGCAAGGTCGGCGCGTTCGGCGGTGCCGGTGTCGGCAAAACGGTTGTGATTATGGAACTGATCAACAACATCGCCAAACAGCACGGCGGCTACTCGGTGTTTGCCGGTGTGGGGGAACGTTCGCGGGAAGGAAACGACCTTTATCACGAAATGTCGACCGCCGGTGTCATTGATCAGGCGAATCTGGAAAAATCCAAAGTGGCGCTGATCTACGGCCAGATGAATGAACCGCCGGGCGCACGCATGCGCGTTGCGTTAACCGCTCTGACAGTAGCCGAATATTTCCGCGACGAAAAATTTCAGGACGTGCTGCTGTTCATCGACAACATTTTCCGTTTTTCGCAGGCCGGCGCCGAGGTGTCGGCACTGCTCGGACGCACGCCCAGTGCGGTCGGTTACCAGCCCACGCTTTCAACGGAAATGGGCGAGCTGCAGGAACGGATCACCTCTACGCGCTCCGGCTCCATCACCTCCTTTCAAGCCGTCTATGTGCCTGCGGACGACTTGACCGACCCGGCTCCGGCCACAACGTTTGCGCATCTTGATGCAACCATTGTGCTGGAGCGCTCGCTGGCCTCGCAGGGGATTTTTCCGGCGGTCGATCCGCTGGCTTCCAACTCACGGGCGCTTTCGCCGGAAATTGTCGGCGAGGAGCACTACAACACGGCGCGCGGTGTTCAGGCGGTTCTGCAGCGCTACAAGGAGCTGCAGGACATCATTGCGATTCTGGGGATGGACGAACTCTCCAACGAGGACAAGATAATTGTCAACCGCGCCCGCCGCATCCAGAAGTTTTTAAGTCAGCCGTTTACAGTTGCCGAGGTGTTTACCGGACAGCAGGGCCGCCAGGTTCCGGTTGAAGAGACCGTGCGCGGATTCAAGGAAATTCTGGAAGGATCGCACGATGCGGTGCCGGAATCCAATTTTTATATGAAGGGCGGTATT
>JALOTS010000319.1 GCA_025457785.1 Pontiellaceae bacterium
CGTAAAATCGTTTTTTGAGGGGTTATAACGGCATCCAGCTTGCCCTTTTGTTTTTTGCGCCGAGCCTGCATAAATTGTACATATAGATTTTTCATAAAGAGTCTTCTATTTGAAGGGCGAAAACTTATATGTTTTAGTGATTCAGGAAAATCATTAATTCATGAAAACAACTCAAATCATGCTGGCGAGGGGATTTGGCGGGGCGGAACGGTCGTTTGTGGATACGGCGCTGGCTCTGGCGGAGCGGGGTCATATGGTACAAGCGATATGTCATCGCGATTTCGTGAGGCGAGGATTGCTCGAGAATATTCCGAATATTCAGCTCGAAGCCATCAAAGCAGGCGGCGAGTGGGACTTTCTGACCCCCTGTCGAATTGCAACGCTAATCCGCCGGTTTCAGCCGGAAATCGTCCATACTCAGCTGAAACGAGCCGCCTGGCATGGCGGGCGCGGCGCACATCTGGCCGGGGTTCCCGTTGTTTCCAAGCTGCACAATTATGTAAAACTGAACCGGTATAAATATGTCCACACCCTGATCGGTACAACCGAAGACCAGCGGCAGCATGCATTACAATTCGGCTGGCCGGAAAACCGGCTTGCGGTCATTCCGAATTTCTCCTGTATTCCGCCTGCAGAACAGGCCCGCAAGCCGGAACAGCGTCCGTTACGGTTGCTTTCGTATGGGCGGTATGTTCACAAAAAGGGATTTGATGTTTTGCTCAGGGCCTTTAAGCGGCTCCTCGATTCGGGAGTTGATGCAGAGCTGACGATCGGCGGCAGCGGTCCGGAGTCTGAGGTGTTGCAGGCACTTGCCCGTGAACTGGGTATCGCTGAAAAGGTGCAGTTAGGTGTTTGGATCGATGATGTAACCGCAGCACTCGATCAAGCGGATGTTTTTATTCTGCCATCGCGCGATGAGCCGTTCGGCATTGTCATGCTTGAAGCAATGGCGAGGGGGCTTCCGATTGTAACGACCCGAACTCAGGGCCCATCTCAAGTGTTAACAGAGAACAACGCATATTTTGCAGACATTGATTCTGACAGTCAGCTCGCTGGTGCGTTACAGGCGGTTGCCAAAGACCCTGATCTGGCGGGCCGGAAGGCGGCGGCGGCACTGGATCTGTACCGGACCACCTATTTCAAAGATGCAGTACTTCCTCGGCTGGAAGAGCTTTATCAATCGGTAATTTCGCGGTAAACGGCCAGTTCGTCTTCGGTCATGCGGCTCAGACTGAAGTTTTTCTTGATGTGTTCGCGCATGTTCGTAAATGAATACTTCTGAGCCAGCATGATTTTGGCGGCGAGATCAGCAGAATTTCCCGGTGAAAAAAGCAGGCCGTTGACTCCGTCGAGAAGAATGTCCATGGAACCGCCTTGAGCGCTGGCGACAACCGGAGTGTTCATGGCCAATGCTTCGGCGGACGTGCGTCCGAATGTCTCCGCCTTGGTGGACGCAGCGGAAACAACCAGATTGCTTAGCGCGTAGATTTCGCGAACTTGTGACTCGGATCCGGTGAAGCGGATATCAACACCGAGGTCTGCGGCCAGTTTTTCCAGTGTTTGGAAATAATCTTCCTTTCCGTGCCAGATGCCGCCGGCAACCACGCCAACTAAGTTAGGTTGACTTTTTTGCACTTCGGCCAGTGCGCGGATGAAGGTGTCGTGGCCTTTCCACCCGGTAATTCTTCCGATAATGGAAATAATAAACCGGTCTTCCAGTCCGTATTTTTTTTTAAATTCTGAAATAAAACGGGAATCCGTTTTGTCCGGATCAAAATAGTCCATATCGATGCCGCGCGGAACATAACGCAGAATGGATTCGTCAACCGGATAGTTTTTCAGGATGTAGTCGCGAATGGCGGCGCTTCCGTAGATCACCCGGTCGCCTTTCGTCATAATCGCGCTGTATTTGCTGACGCTGTTGAATCCGTGAACCGTGGTAACGAACGGAAGGTTCAGTGTTTTATTGGCGAAATAACAGAGCCAGGCCGGGACGCGGCTGCGGGGGTGGAGGAGCATTGCCGATTGCCGATTGCCGATTGCCGATTGCTGATCTTTGACATCTGTCCTCTGTTCTCGGTCTTCCGTCTTCTGCCCTTTGTCCTCTGATGTTTCGCGCTGCAACTCTTGGAGAATTTTTCGAAGCTTGAAGACGCGGAACGGAAAAGTCAGCGGATTTTTCGAGCAGACATCAAGGGTGATATGCCGGCCGCCATCCGTTTCGATCTGTGCAGATTGGCTGCCGCCAGCGGAGATGACGGTGCTTTGGTGCCCGCGTTTAACCAGCTCACGGCTCAGCTCGACGGTGCCGCGTTCGACACCGCCCTGATTGAGCTCCGGAAGTATTTGGACTATATGCATAAGGGGAAAGTAGCAGGTTTTAGCAGAATCATGGACAGCAGAATCATTTTTTTTGAGGGATAGAAACATCATTTTTTGAGTGTGATCAGTTGAACCGTGTTCTTGCTGAAGTTCAGCCATTGGAGCTTTTTTAGTCCGGTGTAGGACAAGAATTTCCAGAGATTTTTTTCGTAGGAGGAAAGGTGTTGCCAGATGGCTGAAACATGCAGACCGGTATCTTGCCGCAAAAGGGTTATCTTTTGTCTGCCCAATACTCTTCCATCTGCAGAGATTTCAACGGGGCAGATTGCCTTTTGGTGGCCGCCAAGAAAATGAATAAGGGCTTCGCTGTACAGTTCTATGCTCAGGAACATCCCCCAATCTTTTAACAGGTCATGAAGAAGTTTTTGTAAACGGGAACATTCTTCATCGGATCCATCCCGGCGTCGAATGTCGAGAAAGACGTTTTTTCTTTCTTCTGGTGTGAGCGATGTGGAAATAAACCGATATTCGACAGATGCTGGCCCGAAATTAACCAACTTGCCATGATGCAGTCCCGCAAGAAGCAGGTAGTTGATTATTTGGAGGTCGTTATTATTGTTCAGTGCTGCAGTTGCTTTGAGTTCGTATACTCCACCATTGTCGGCGAGCATATCCAGAAAATACAGCCTGCGAAAATCTCTGTGTTCGACGCTG
>JALOTS010000048.1 GCA_025457785.1 Pontiellaceae bacterium
CAGTTCGGTTCGACGGAAAACGGGCTTCCTGATGTTGATTCGGACGGAGACGGTCAGAGCAATCTCGCCGAGTACATCGCGGGCATGCAGCCCACCAACGCCGCTTCATACTTTACAATCGACCGGATCAATGCGCCCGGCATCGAATGGACAGCCTTAACCGGGCGGGTTTATTCGGTTGACTGGACAAGCAATCTGCTGTCTGCGCCGTTTGTCGAAATCGCCTCCGGACTGACGCAAGGAACCTTCAGCGGCGGCGCGGAAACCAATGGCATCAAGGGGTATTATCGAATCCGGGTTCAACTGGAATAAACCCCCGCCGGATTCTTTTGACGCTTCTGTTCAAACCGGAAGCGTCCAAACTCCGGAAATTTTATTCGACCTGAAAGAAATACCCTTTTACTATGCTGCCTTGATTTAAACCCACTTTTTTGACATGCAAAAAATCGATACGACTCTTTTCATCGGTCTCTACCGGCATATGCTTGCGTCGCGCAAGGCCGATGCCGTTCAGGAAGATGCCGCCCAGCGGGGCGAGGCCTTTTTCTACATTCCATCATCCGGTCACGAAGCGATGGTCGCGCTGGCGCCCCATCTGACAAAAACCGACTGGCTTCATTGTCATTACCGCGACCGGGCGCTCATTCTCGCCCGAGGCGTTTCACAGGAAGATCTGCTGCTCGATCTGCTCGGCAAAACCGGCTCGCCCTCCGAAGGCCGCAATATGCCGGGCTTCGCCTGCAACCGGCAGATGAACCTGCTCCCCTCCCCGACCGGCGTTGGAAGCAACGCGCTGCAGGCTGTCGGCGTGGCGCAGGCCATTAAAAACAGCGGCGACATCGTTTATTGCGGAATCGGCGACGGCGGCTCGCAGGAAGGCGAATTTCTTGAAGCAGTGGCGGAAGCGGTCCGCTCGCAGCTTCCGGTTCTTTTTGTCGTTCAAAACAACCGCTACGCGCTTTCCACCCCGTCAAAAGGCCGGACTTTTTTCTCGCTGCCGCCGGGCGACGCCGCCGAATTTTACGGTCTGCCGATTGTGCGGGCCGACGGCACCGACACCGTCGAAATGCACCGTATTTTCGGCGAGGCTGTTTCCAAGGTCCGGGAAACCCGCGCCCCGCAGCTTATCGTCATGGATGTTGAGCGGCTGCTGAGTCACACCAACGCGGATGACCATACGCTTTACCGTTCGGCAGAGGATATTCGCGAAATGCGCGAAACCGCCGACCCGATTCTGGTTTTAGCCCGGAAGCTGATCGCCTCCGGCGTCCCTGAAACGCACCTTAAAGCCATTGAACACGAAGTGAACCAAACGCTTGGCGCCGCATTTGATGCCGCACGAAGAACAAAAAACGCCAAAACCGAACTCCGGACAAAAAAACCGCTGCCGGACAAACTGACCGCCGCCGGAAGCGAAATCCGCACGGACGGCGATGCGCTGACCATGCTGGAGGCGATGCGCGCCGTGCTCCGCGAACGTCTCGGTTCAGACAAAGCGGTTTATCTCTACGGCGAAGACATCGAAGATCCGAAAGGCGATGTATTCGGGCTCACCCGGGGACTCAGCACCGCGTTCCCCGGACAGGTGGTCAACGCCCCGCTCAGCGAGGCGACCATTGTCGGCGCCGCGATCGGGCAGGCCCTTGCCGGCAAAAAACCGGCGGCCCTGATTCAGTTTGCCGACTTCATGCTGCCGGCGTTCAATCAGATTGCCGCCGAACTCGGCGCGATTTATTGGCGAAGCAACGGACAGTGGGAATGCCCTGTTGTCCTGATGGCGATTTGCGGCGCCTACCGTCCGGGCCTCGGTCCGTACCACGCGCAAACGTTTGATGCGACCTTCGCGCACATTCCCGGACTGGATGTGTTTATGCCCGCCACGGCGCCGGATGCCGCCGGACTGCTCAACGCCGCCTTCGACTCCGGGCGCCCGGCGGTATTCCTTTTCCCGAAAAACCTGATCAACGACCGTTCCGTCGCCGCCGCCGAAAACGCGGCGGCACAGTTTGTTCCGATCGGAAGAGCGCGGATCACCCGTCCGGGGAAAGATCTCACCCTCGTCAGTTGGGGCAGCACCATGCCGCTGTGCGAAAAAACCGCCGGAACCCTTCAGACGGCCGGCGCATCGGTTGAGGTAATCGACCTGCGAACCCTCGTTCCGTGGGATGAGGAGGCGGTCATCGCCTCCGCGCGGAAAACCGGGAAACTGCTGGTGGTGCACGAAGACAACCACACCTGCGGCCTCGGCGGTGAAATCATGGCGACCGTCGCCGAAAAAGCCGCCGTGCCGGTGCAGATGGCCCGCGTAACACGGCATGACACCTACATTCCCTACCTTTTTGAAACCCAGATCGAGGTGCTGCCCTCTTTCCGCAGCGTGCTCGGAAAAGCGGCGGAACTGCTCGGATATTCCCTGCATTGGCAGTTGCCGGTCGAAGAAGCCGAAGGATTTGTCACTGTCAATGCCATCGGATCCAGCCCGTCGGATAAAACCGTAAAAATCACGGAACTGCTCGTTCAGGCCGGACAGCAGGTTCGTGCCGGTGAACTGCTGGCCGCAGTTGAGGCGGACAAAGCGACGATGGAAATTTCCACGCCCGTCGGCGGAACCATCGAAAAGGTTTTCCTCGGGGAAGGCGATTCCGTGGATGTCGGCACACCGCTTGTGCGAATCGCCGCTGACGAAACCGGGCTGATGAAAAAGCCGATAACGAGTGAAAATCCGGGCACGCCGGTTCTGGAAAAAACGCCGGTTCACAGTCCGGCGGCTGAAAAAACCGAACGGGTGAAACAGGAGCCTGTTTTGATTTCCTCGATCTCAACCGTGCTGGGCTCCCGGCACATTCTGAACGATGAATTACTTTCCGGACACGGCGAATGGGATTCCGAAGCCATCCGGTCCCGTACGGGCTGCGAAGAACGCTACTGGATCACCGGCGGCGAAAATGTTGAAACGCTGGCGGTCAAAGCGGTCAACGATCTGCTTGCAAAAGAAAACCTGACGATGGCTGATATCGACGCATTAATCTGTTCAACCGGCACCCCGCTGATGATGACCCCGTCCCTCGCCTGCCGGGTTCTCAAAGAACTCAGTCCCTCCAAGGGGGAAATTCAGATGCAGGCGCACGATGTCAGCGCCGCCTGCTCCGGATACATGTATGCGATGCAGAATGCGGTGGACATTCTGCGCGATGATCCGTCGAAAAAAGTGATCGTCATCACCGCCGAAACGCTTTCCCCCATGATCAACCATAACGACCAGAAAACGCTGGCGCTGTTCGGCGATGCCGCCACAGCCTCCCTGGTTTCATGCGAACCGCGCGGCGGGAATGTGAACGTACTGATCAGCCGCCCCGTTCTCTCCGCCACCGGAGTCGATCAGAAAGTGCTCTATGTCCCGCACATGGGAACCGGCGAAGTGATCGAAATGGAAGGCCTGACGGTCTTCAAGCTGGCCGTGCGCAAAATGATCGATATGCTGGCCGAAGCCTGCAAAATGCGCGGCATCCGCGTCGAACAGCTCGATAAAATTGTTCCGCATCAGGCAAACGAGCGGATTATCGAGGCCATCCGCAAAACGATCCACTGCCCGCCGGAAAAAATGTTTAATCACATCCGTAAATACGCCAACACGTCGTCGAACACCATTCCGTTTGCCCTGGTTGAACTGATGCCGGAAATGAAGAAAGGGGCGCTCGTCGGCCTGACCGCCTTCGGCGGCGGCTTTACCTTCGGGGCAGCCGTCATCGAAAAACAATAACGTCTGCCGCTTCTTTCTCATTGACTCGATGCCCGTTTTACGTTTTGCTTTTGTCCGTTCATTTAACCGGAGGAATATTATGAAAAAATTGATTAGGTTTGCTCTTCTGTCTGCTCTGCTCTCGATTGTTTACGGCTGCGCCTCGGATTATAACACCTTCGTCGGCCCGTCTGATGAAATCAATAAGGCGTTTATGGAATACAAGGCTCTTCCCGGACAAAAAGTGTTTGTCGTCGCGTTTGACCCGAACGGCCCGTGGGCCTACGGTTACGCTGACAGTTGCGCAACGATTGAAGAAGC
The DNA here is from genome assembly GCA_025457785.1 of Pontiellaceae bacterium. Lineage (GTDB taxonomy): Bacteria > Verrucomicrobiota > Kiritimatiellia > Kiritimatiellales > Tichowtungiaceae > Tichowtungia. The sequence continues at coordinate 4,061 of JALOTS010000048.1, forward strand.
GGCAAAAGCTGCGGCTATCGCCTGTGACAAACACCGCAAAGAGAATCAGGTTTTGAACAAAGCAAAGGTCTTCGCCATCAACAACGACGTGATTTACTACAAAAAGCTGAAGAAATCCAGGTAGGATCCCTTCGCCCTTTGTATAAAGACCGTCCGGTTCCGGGCGGTCTTTTTTTATTAAATTCAGCGGGGGAGTTTGATTTTGCGGCGAATGTAGGCCGGAACGTCAAGATCCTCACCCTTCCAGATGGTGCGTTCCGCCCCGCCGAAAGCACGCGAGACCGGCTTGAGCATTCCCGGAAGTTCGCCCTGTTTTTCCCCGCCGGAAAGCGGTCTAAGTCCGCCGCGTCCATCATCAATCAGCGGTTCCTTCCACGCTTCGGCTGCCAAAACAATGGCCGAGATCCGTCCGGCGAACGCCGGATCAGTTGAGATGCCCAGTTTAATCCAGCATTTATCGTCTTTGGGGGTCAGCGCTTCGACGATCTGTTGAACTTCAGAAAGTTTCAAATCATCGCCGCCGGTAATTCCGATAATAATGCCGGGGGCTTTTTCGAACAGAGAGGCGCCTTGAACAAGCGGATGATTCCGGAGGGAATCAATCAGCGTTTGCGCACGGTCTTCGCCGGTCGCCGTGGAGCAGGCGAAGCGGCAGAAGGCATCGCAATAATGCAGCATGGTGTGCAGCGAGGCGAAATCGAGGTTGTAAATTCCGGTATAAGCCAGCATCCGCCAAAGACCGATCATTCCGGCGGCCAGCGTCCGGCTGCTGAGTTCCAGACTTTCTTCGAGCAGCGCATCGCCATCGGGCTGAATAAGCGCGTTGGGCATTTGCACAACCGCATCGGCATAGGCGCGCAGACGGTGAAGCGCGCTTTGCGCTTTGCTCTGCATCACAGCCCCTTCAAACGGGAACGGCAGCACGGCGAAAAACAGAGTGGTTGCACCGAGACTGCGGGCGATACGGGCTGCAACCGGCGAAGCGCCGGCGCCAAAACCGCCGCCGAGTCCCGCGACAACCATCAGTAAATCAACCCCGTTCAAAAGGGTTTCAATCTGACCGGCGGAATTTTCCGCGCACCGGCGGCCGACCTCCAGATCGCCGCCCGTGCTCATGCCTTCGGTAAGCGCTTTTCCGATCACAATCCGTTTTTCAAGAGGACAGGCTTCCAGAGTCTGGATATCGCAATCCATGATGGAAAATTCCATCCCTTCGGGCGCACGCGGAGCAATTCGCGCGAGGGTATTGCACCCGGTTCCGCCCAGACCGAGAACTAAAATCTTTTTTTGCAAATCACTCATGATCCCCGCCACCCCAAAGTTTAGAAAGCCATTTCCGCCAGGCTGCGCGGATCGGCGGATCCGGTTTCATCTGGCTGACCGCATAATGCACACAACCGACAACCGCCGCGAAACGGGAACCTTCCTGACGGCTTGAAAACCCGGCACAGTCCTGAACGCGCCCGATCTGGCAGGGTGCATTGAACACCTGCTGCGCCAAATCGACGATTCCTTCCATGGCGGAACCGCCGCCGGTCAGAATCACACCGGCGTTCAGCATGCCGGAAAGACCCTCCGCTTCGATTTTTTCGGCAATCAGCTTGAAAATCTCCTCCATCCGGACATTGATAATGGTGTGAAGCGTTGCGGCACGCACAACACGTCCGCTGAATCCGCCTTCCGCCGGAATGGAAATATTCTGGTCGTTCTGAAGCCGGTTGATAATCGCGCTGCCCGACTCCTTTTTCAGCGATTCCGCCTGCCGCCGGGTGAGATTGAGGCCGCTGCAAATATCGGATGTGATGTGATCCCCGCCGACCGCGAGTGAGCCGGCCAGTTTGACGAATCCGGCGCTGTAAACGATGTAATCGGTTGTGCCGCCGCCCAGATCAATCACCACGACACCGGCGCGCTTATGTTCCGGGGAAAGAACCGCCAGCGCGGAACAAAGACCGCCGAAGGCGGCATCAGCGCAGACAACCGGCACGTTTTCGAGCAGTTTTTTAAGGTTTTGAACCACGCCGCGCTGTCCGTGAATCAGCAATATCCCGACGCACAGCTCTTTGGCCAGCATCCGTTCCGGATTCACAATACCGCCGCGCCCATCCACTTCAAAGGTCTGCTGCAGTGTGTGCAGACGGATCCGGTCATCCGGCAGCGGAATTTTACGGGCGATGTCGAGCGCATGTTCAATATCCCCGTGCGAAATCTCGCCGCCGGGTTCATCGTATTCATTCAGCACCGGAATTCCGCCGACATGCAGAAGGCTTTCCGCCCGTCCGCCGGAAGAAACCAGATAAACACTTTCTCCGATTGATTTTTTTGCGGCGGTTTCAGCGGACTCCATTGCCCGGCGCACCGCCTCCAGCGCCAGTTCAACATCAACAATTTCGCCTTTACGCACACCGCGCGACTCACATTCGCCGAGTCCCGCCGCGACGAAACTGCCATCCTCACGGACATCCGCCATGAGAACTTTTATCGCAGTTGTTCCGATTTCCAGTGCAGTAACAAACGGTGAGGACATACAGAAAATCCTTTATTCATAATAGATCACCGGCACATTCCGTCCGTCAGGTATCAAATCAACGGTTTTAGCCCGTCTGCCCTCTTCGCGGACTTTCTGCAAACTGTCAGCCAGCCGGGCCAGTTTTTCATGAGCCGAATGCAACGGGAAACGGACGGTTGTATCATTATTAACAACGGCGGTCACAAAATCCGCAGATCGAATATTAAACTTTGAAAACGAAAGCCTTGCACCCAGGCCCAGATCATCGACCGCGACCAGAATCTTCAAACACTGCATAATTCCGGGGTCTGTAACGCAATCGCCCTGCTGCAGTTTTTCGGGTTTAAAGCCCTCAATCAGCGGAAGCGACGAGCCGCTGTCTGTCATTGGCAAAACGACACCGTGCCGATCCAGTAAAAACGGCAATCCGCGTGTGCTCCAGCACAACTGCGCAACGGCCGTCCGCTCCATTATACGGATTTTCAGAGTGCCTGGAAGTTTCCGGTCAATCGTCACCGATTCCACCAGCGCCAGCATTTCAAATTTTTTGCGCAGCGGGCCGATCTCCACAGCAAAAATATTCGTACCGACCTGCAGACCGGAATAGTCAAGAAGATCGTCCGGAGAAAGCCGCCCGTCGGATGAGACCTCTATGTTCTTCAGCGCAAAGGATGGATTTCTGGACAGCAGAAACGATCCGGCATATTTAAGACCTGAAAATATCCCGAACAGCAGCGCTCCCAGAATCGCGAGCAGAAGACAGATCACCAGCAGACGGCGGAAAAGAATAATTTCCCGCCCCGGACGGCTTTTGATTTTACTGTAATGAATGATCGGAGTTTTTCGTTTTTTTGCGGCCATAACTATTCCTGACTGACAATATGCCTTGAACGGTCCCCTTCTCTCCCCGCAGACAAAACCTGCGGAGGCTCATTTAAATACCACACTGCGGGTAAAAAGCACGATTCCCTTTCAAAAAAATTCATCCGAAAGAAAAAGCTCAACACGCCGCCGTTTTCATGATCCGGTCACAAAGCACCGAAAAATCCATTCCGGCGGCGGCGGCGGCCTTGGGAAGCAGGCTGTGCGACGTGAACCCCGGAATCGTATTGAGCTCCAGCACGTACTGCTTTCCGTCCGGCGTCATCCGGAAATCAATCCGTCCGAACCCGCGTGCGCCGAGCGCGTTAAACGTCTTGAGCGCCGTTTTCCGCATCCGTCCGGAGGTTTCTGCATCCAGCTCTGCCGGAACAACATAACGGGTAGTATCCGCTTTGTATTTGGCGGTGTAATCATACCATCCCGACGATGTCACAATTTCAACAATCGGAAGAACCTCACCCTCCACCACGCCCACCGTAAACTCACGTCCCGGAATAAACCGCTGCACAAGAATTCTGTCATCATATTTCCATGCGTCCGCCAGCGCCGCCGGCCATTCCGACGCATTAAAGACCAGCGAGCAGCCGACGCTCGACCCCTGACACGGGGGCTTCACCGCAACCGGCGGCTGCATCGACGGCGTTTCGCCGCGACGCAGCACTTCGCTTTCGGGAACCAGAATACCCGCTTTACGCAGACACTCTTCGGTCAAAATTTTATCGAAGGCAATCCGGCTCGATTCCGCATTTGCACCGACATAAGGAAGTCCAAGTTCCGTCAGCCGTGTCTGCACACCCCCGTCTTCGCCAAAGGTTCCGTGCAATGCGATAAAGACCGCATCAATTCCCGCCGGAACAGTAAAATCAGGGGAAGTTACATCGATTTCGATCACGGTATAACCGGCCTTGCGCAGGCCGCCGGCGATCGCCGCGCCGGATTCAAGCGAGACTTCCCGCTCGGCGGAAAAGCCGCCTTTCAAAACCGCCACACATTTAAAAAAATTTTCCATAGCGCGCATCCTAGTGAACTGCGGAAGCGCAAACAACCGGGAACTGTACAAAAAATGCCGACTGAACAGTTTCAAAGGCAGCGGAGCCGCCTGCCTGTGCATGATCCCCTTTGCGTGTTCCTGCTCCAACGGACAGCCCGAAGGCTGGACTGCGGATCTTTTCCAGAGCCGGACTACAGGATCTTTTGCGTTTTTTGTACACTCCGGCCGCCGGCGACACGTTGCGCCTGCGGCGACTCTTCACGGAACTGCTCCGTCTCAGAAACCCCATCATTCGGCACAAAACCGACCGTTATCGGGGACAAATCAACACTCTCAACGATATCAAAGGTAAATCCGGCCAGTGCATAGCCGCTCTTAATATCACCCGGAAAAACATTTGAAAACCGGAGGGTTTCGTTATTCGCAATCACCAAACGCGCATCGGATATATTCCATGTTCCGGCAGGGGATATAAAACGGTTGGTCAAGGAAACCAAAGGAGCGGTCAGCGTCATATGAACGGGAAAAGAAAGGGCAATATAGTTCCAGCTCACTGACCTGAAATTTATTCTGCCGACCGGAATAACGGCCATCACATCAATAAATTCAAAACCCGGACGGTCAATGCGCCATGCGCTTTGTCCGGCGACCCCCAAGCCGCCTCCGTCATGGTTTGTCAGTCTGAAACCGGAACCGCCCGCGCCATTCAGTTCCAATAAAAACGTGGTGTTAAATGCCGCAGGACAACTGACGGTACCGACAGAACCGTCCCATGCGTCCACAGCATCGCGAACAATCTGCTGAGAACTGGCGGCTGACGCATCCATGGTGACATTGCCGGTTCCGTCCACTTTGAACCACAGAGTCAGCGAACCCAGTTCATTCGTTGTGTTTGCAGGAAGAGTGCTGTTGCTGAATTTAACGTTCACATCCGCTGACACCAGCGACGCCGTCAACAGAACCGCTTCAAAAGAATTTCGCAGTATTCTGAGCATGCCCTCTCCCTGTCCTCCGCAAACCGGAGTTTTCCTCTTCGTTCTTCCTGCTTTTTTATAACATGAACCGATTTTTTTAACAAACGTTTAAATGAGATGTTTCAACTTTAACTTCACTCTCCGTCCGGTTAAAAACAGATCGATTTGCCGGCTGATTTGTTTTACACTCCGGATGAAAACAGACCGGGCGGTTCCGCAGGTCGCGGCAACCGGATGAAATGTTTTAAAAGACTGACACTTTTTCCTGATGTTCGGCAAGGCCTGAACCGGCAGATGGACAACAAGCCTCCGAACGTGTTAAATGAGATGTATGAAACGTTATGCGATTTCGCTTGGAATCATGTTCTGCTGTTTTCTGTCGCCGGTATGGTGCACAGCGGTTCAGCCGTACATGCCTGAGATTACCGATCCGCTTCTGGAGCCGTGGCGCTGGCGGCACGAAGAAATGCTGGATGGTCTCGGGGTGCTGTGCATGGACGAGGCGGCGGACGGCACTCTCTGGTTCGGGGGGGACGGCTGTGTGGCGCGCTATAACGGAGGGGATGTAACGCGCATTGCTTTCAATGATGAGCTGCTTTCAGCGATCAGGGAAAAGGAGGGAAGTCCTCAGGTAAAAGCGCTGCTCGTCCTGCAGGATGGAACGGTACTCGTGTTGGTCGATGACAGTCTTGCTGTTCTGAGCGGCAGTGAGTGGCGGGTGATGGTTAAGGATATCGGGGCATCCTCTTTTTCCGCCCGGATGGAGCAAGGCGGAGACGGGACGGTTTGGGTGATTAAAAACGGATCCTCAGCATTCCCGGCTGGTTCATATTCCTGTTCGAAACGGGCGGCCCGGCAACGCTGCGGAATGGCGCGAGTTTCCCGTTCCTTTTGTTACAGACCACGACGAGGCGCGGATTGTTTCCGGAAGGGACGGCCTGATTTGGTATGTCGACAGTTCAGGGCATTCCGGCCTTGAGGTTTTTGACCCGCAGCGGGGGGAGTGGATTGTCAGGAAAGGTGCGGAACGAAAGCAGCGGTATTATTCGCTGATTGAAGGGCGCGACGGGAAAATCCGGGCCGGAGCGGAGGGGCGGATTCTTGCTGCGTCGTACGGGGAAGATGATGTGGTTTATTCACGGGATCAGATGCAACTGCCGCAGGTTCCGCTGTCGCTGTATGAAACCGGCAACGGGCGGATATGGGTTATCGGGCGCATCGGATATGTTTATTCCGTGGACATAGGATCCGGAGAGTGGATGACGTATGCCGGATTGCATTTTCAGTGTGAAACCGCCGACGGGTTGCAGTGGTTTTTTTCGAGATCGAATCAGATTGCGGTTTCGCATGATCCCCGCACCGGGACGTGGCTGCAGTACGGCCTGAAAGACGGTCTGATTGACAGGCCCAAAGTGATTATCAGTTCGAGTCACGGGCTGGTCTGGGCGGCGGGCAGTCACGGCAATCGCGCGGCGATTTCTGTTTTTGACGGAAAACGGTGGGTGCGGATCTGCCATCCGGAATTTGCGCAGACGATCGAGCCGAATTCTGTTTTTGAAGCGTCCGGCGGGACGGTGTGGTTCGGCGCGGGCGGGCAGCTTCTTACGGGCAGTCCGCATGCCGGAGGAGCTCTCCAGTATAAGGTGGAAACAAACGAAACCGTCCGGCTGCTGCGGCACCACGCGCCCCCGGACTTTCCGTACTTTATCACGTCAATGATAGAGACTCCGGACAAATCGCTGTGGGTCGGGTCAACCCTGCTTTTTCGCAGTGACGGGACTTCGCAGCTTCATTCCATCCCTGATCTTCCGAAAGGGAACACCGTTGACATGGTGATGGATCATCAACAGACGCTTTGGGTCGCGAAAGAGAATTACGGGGTCTGCCGGCAGCAGGGCGATTTATGGAGAATGTTTTCGACGAAGGATGGCCTGGCCGGTCTGCTGCTTTCTCATCTTCTGGTTCTGCGTGACGGGTCGATTCTGGCATCTTCCGGCAGTGGAATCAGCCGGTTTGACGGAAGCACGTGGACAACGTATGCGTATCCGGAATGGTTTGCCATGTCGAAGCGGGAGAGCGGTCTGCGCCAATCGGACGACGGGTCCATCTGGCTGAACTATGCGGAGCGGGAGATGCGGACGGCGCAAATGGTGGTAAACGGGACCGCTTCGTTCTGTACGATCCGGCACCGGCCCGAGACAAACCCTCCGGAAACCCGTATTACGGATTGTCCAAAGCAGGTTGCTCAGCCGGGGAACAGTACGGTTGCGTGGAGCGGACATGATTTGTGGAGCAGTACTCCGCTGGGAGAACTGCAGTATTCCTGGCGGCTGGACGGCGGGGAGTGGTCGGCTTTTTCCCGCGAGACGGGAAGAACCTTTCTGAATCTGGAAAGCGGACGGCATGAATTGGAAGTCCGTGCGCGCGACCGGGCTTTCAATATCGACCCGACACCGGCCCGTGTTGAATTTACCGTAATCCCGCCCGTCTGGAGGCAGCCGTGGTTTGTCGCGTTGATCTCGGTTTTAACCGGGTCGATTGTGCTGTTGGCGTGGATTTTAATTCGCACCCGCGAGCGGCATCTGAAGGAACGGCAGGCGGAACGGGAACGGCATTTAGTGGAGGTTGACCGGCTCAAGACCGGCTTTTTCACCAATATTTCCCATGAGCTGCGCACACCGCTAACGGTGATTCTCGGGCCGCTGGAAATGATGCTGAAGACGGAATCCGATCCGGAGAAAAAAAGCGTGCTCGCGATGATGGTGAAGAACGCACGGCGGGTGGCCGATCTGATTACGCAATTGCTTGATCTGCGGAAAATTGAAGAGGGGAAAGTTCAGATTAACGCAGTCTGGGGGGATCTGGTTCCGCTGGTCCGGGACTGGACGGATTCGCTGCAGCCGCTGGCGGATTCTGCCGGAATTTCCTGTCTGCTGGAGAGTGTAGCCGAATGCCGGGGCTGGTTTGATGAGGATAAGGTTCACAAAATCTTCACCAACCTGATTGCCAATGCAATTAAATATACCGCCGCCGGAGGCGAGGTTCGGGTTCGGTTGAGCGTTGAGGTTGATGATTGCAGGGCGAAAACGGTTGAAGACCTTTCCGCCGCTCGGCTGGAAGGTCAGGAACCATTCCAGCCCTACAAACGGCGAATAAAGTTTGTTGTAGAAGACACCGGGGCGGGGATTTCTCAAGAGCATCTCGGGCATATTTTCGAGCGGTTTTACCGGGTTTCGGAATCCTCTGCGGCGGCGGGGTCCGGAATCGGTCTGAATCTTACCAAAGAACTGGTGGATCTTCTTGGAGGAGAGATTCATGTTGAAAGTCCTGTTCATCCGGATCCGGAACGCCCGGGAACACGGTTTACCGTTTCGCTTCCGCTGGGGCAAAGGTCAGAGGTCAGAGGACAGAGGTCAGAGGTCGGAGGGCAGAAGTCAGAGGTCGGAGAGCAGAGGTCAGAGGTCGGAGGGCGGAAGGCCGAGAGCGTGGAGGATTTCCGTCCGTTAAATCCTTTGTGTCCGTCCGGTGAAGAGGCTCCCCTGATTCTGGTTGTCGAAGATGATGAAGATATACGGAATTTTATAACCGACGGGCTGGGGCCGGATTACCGGATCGAAACCGCAGATAACGGGGCGGCCGGTTTGCAGATCGCCGTGGAACAGGTTCCGGATCTGATCATAACAGATCTGATGATGCCGGTGATGGATGGAATTACGTTGTGCCGGGAGCTGAAG
>JALOTS010000001.1 GCA_025457785.1 Pontiellaceae bacterium
ATTGTTGGCATAAATTATATACGGCCCCTTGGTTATCGCCGCAGACAACCCGCCTGCCAGCAGCATACATACACTCATAAACAAACACAGTTTTTTCATTTTTTTCTCCTGTTATCCTTTTTCTTCTCTCCTCGTTTTGCTCACATTACATCCTGAACTCATTCTGCACCGGTAATCTATCACATTCACCAAACCCTCTGCGGAAATTGCTCCGCAGAGAGCATTGACTTTCCAACACAGATTAATTGCGGGGTTTCAGCTCGATCAGGTCGAAATAGGCCGTTCCGGCAAACCCTTCCGAGAACATCCGCACCGTTAAGAAGGTGTTAGTCGCCGTAAAACTGCCGGAATACTTTTTCCAGCCGCCGTTGGTGGCGTTGAACACAAATTGCCCCTGACCGGCCGCGTCATACTTATCGCCCGTGTCAAAAACAACCTGTCCGGCCGTCCGTGCTGAAATATAAGCATACGCGCTGATGTCATAGGTCTTCCCCGACACGATCGCCACCCGCTGCGTCGCAGAGCCGGTGGCCGTGTTGATCCGCAGCGATGCAACCCCGCTGCCGGCGTGAGTCGTTGTGGAGCGGATGGCTGAACCGTTCAGCGTCCAGGAGGCCGTGTTGGTTTCAAACGAGTTGTTGAGCACCAGTTGCGGCGCCGGACCCAGCGAAGCCGCCAGAGCGACCGATGATCCGCGAGCCACCGACGTGTTGCCGCCGGGAGTCTGGCTGAAGATCTTTCCTGCCGCAACCGTCGCGTGGTATGACCGAGTCACTCCGCTGACCACCAGCCCCGCGTTGGTAATCGCGGTTCCCGCTGCGGCCACCGTCAAATTGGTCACCCAGGGAACAGTCGTTGTTATGACGACCGCCGGTCTTACGCTAACCGACATGCCTATTTCATTTCCGCCGCCATCATCCGTGTTAGACGCCACGGCCTTGCGCATCCCTGTCGAACCGCCTGAGGCAGTGCTTTGATAAGCCGTTGTCAACCCGTCATCCGCGTTAGAGTAAGAGTGGAGCACGCTCATCCCTGCCACCGTGCAGTCACGATAGGGATCATCCCACATAAACCCGCACACCAGAGCTCCGCCGGCGACGCTGTTAATACTTGGAGCATAAGATGTTCCATGCGGGGTTCCGGTCCCGTCCTGCGTCTGACTCGTGATGCCCCAGTCTTTGTAGGCGTTTTTGTCGACAATCGGATTGCTTTGATCCACACCGCGCAAAGCAATCACGGTCGCAAAGGAACAATGCTTGACCGTTATATTGATCGATTTCGAGTCTCCGCTTCTGTACACCCTGTAGAGGGACGACAGCGCGATATCGTCAGGGCCCTTTGCCTTGATTAAAGTCCACCCGCTCAGTGAAGTTAAAGGCGTGGTATCGCTCGTGCCAAGAAACAAAATCATCACATCGCCAGCCGCTGTACTGCTGGGTGCCGTTACGGTCATTGTTCCGGCATTTGCGCGGGCGGCTTTGCCCGAACCCACAAGACTGACGGCCGCATCGACACTCGCAGAAAACAAAACCGCCATGACAATCATCCACCGCAAACACAACTTTTTCGTAGAATCCATTCTTCTTTTCCTTATTGTTCGTATTCCATTTTGGGAGCCGCTCCCGACGGGAATGCTCCTCCCGGTTCTCGCCAAAGCCATCTGCGGGTGTTCCGCAGATGGCGCATCGTTACTATTCAATTATTGATAGGTAACTTCAAGTATCGGCCGGTTGGCCACGGTCGCGTTTTCCCCGGAATAGAAGCCGAGGTAGTCATCGGCGGCATCGTTATCGTCATCCAAGGTAAAGCGAATCCGGTACTGCGTATGGCTGGCGGTCGTCTTACTAATTTTGGTGAGTCCGGTCGCGTTGAGAGCCCCGATTGCCCAGGAGTTGGTCGTCGCCGGATAACTCAGGGTGGCGACGCCGGATGCACTGGCCGGACCCTGGAAGTCTGCACTCTGCAACGCTGCGTTATCACTCCAGCCGCCATTCACATTTTTAACGTCAGCGACAAGGTTTGACAGACTGGTCGGTGTTCCGATCCCTCCGCCCCGTTTCAGCTTCAGAGTCGCCGAAATGATGGTGCAGGTATCCGGAAGCGAGGAGCAGTCAAAGGAAACAAATCCTTTGCGCTGTTTCCTGGCACCCGTGTCACCCACGCGTATGGCGTTGCCGTCGGTGGACGTCGCGTTTATGACTCCGCCGGTATTGGAGGTTTCGGACGCTTCATCCACGTAGCCGTCGTGCGCGGCAACCGAAACGAACGTGACGGTGGTACCACCTGATGCCGGGCCCAGTGATTCGGCCAGAGCCACCGACGAGCCGCGATTGACTGTCGTGCCGCCGCCGGGAGTCTGGCTGAAGATCTTACCGGCCGGAACGGTCGCGTGGTATTCCTGACTTACACTGCTTACAACCAGTCCTGCGTTCGTGATGCTTGTGCCCGCTGCGGCCACCGTCAGATTGGTCACCCACGGAACTGTGGTTGTCGACGGCGGTGCGCCTGTTACGGTGAGTGTGCTCCAGTTAAGCGGCTGGGTAATCGCGCCATCAATCACTTTTCTCATAGCATATTGACTGTTGGCATCATGCCCGTCTTTGATAGAAATCGCGCCGTCATTTGCCCGGCCAACGTGCAGCTTTCTCGTCGTAATGTCTGCATTAATGTACTGACACGTTACGAACGGACTGGAGGCTTCAAACACATGGAACTCCAGATATCCTTCTGTCGATGCCGTGTTATAAACCTGACCGGAATCAACATACAGCGCAGGATTTGAAAGTCCCCAGTCATCCACATTATACATTCTGCGGAACTGGTGATCGCTGGCGCCGATCACGATATCCGAATTCTTAAACACATCCTCAACCTGAGAGCGGGTCATCGGGCCAGGAAAATCTCCGTCCGTTGTGCAGGCCCGGGTAAGCCATCTTTCTTCGTGGCCAACGACTACAATAAGGTCATGTTTTGTTTTGCCGGCAGAGAGACTCATTACTTTGTTACGCATCCAGTTCGCAGACACCGCCGCATATCGGCAGTGGTCGGCTTTATAGGTCATAACCAAATGAACATTAAACGCACCAAACGTCCGCTTCACATAGTAATCAATCTTCCGGTCATCGTAGTTTACCAGAGTGTGATCATCCATGGTCCGCCACCCCGTGATTTTAGCTGTTCCCGGAGTTCTGAACTCCCAGCCGGAGGTATTCAGGTTCGTCAGAGTGTAGTAGGGACGGCCCCACATCGGCTGATATCCGCCGTTAATAATGCTACAGTGATTGCCGAACTGCGGATAACAGTTGTTATGCCAGAAACTGTTGGTTCTCCACAGTGCCTGAAAGGCAAGATCTTTGGTGTTATTGCCGTCGAAAAGATCCCCGTCAGCGATGGCGAAGTCATCATAGGCTTTAATCCACCCGAGGGCTCTGCCGGTGTTTTCATCCATCTCGCCCCGGCTGTCGCTGAAACAGGCGAATTGGAATGCACACGCATTATCGAGCTGCGAAATATCTGTTACAGCCGCAAAAAGGCTGTTGGCCGAAAGCGCAAGGGCCGCAAAAATTAACAACCCCCCCCGCAACCGGTTTGTTTTACTTGCTTCTGCTGATCGTATCTTCTTCATCCTGCATTCTCCTTTTTGAGTTTCTGTTCCGCCGTGAACAACCTCGTCCACGAAACGATTCCCGCGTCAATATCCTTTCATTATACATAAACAATTAAAACCGTTGTTGTCTTTAGGCGACAAATCGTTGTCCGGGGACGACAAACAGCGGGAAATCCGCTTTTTACAGCCGTTCGTTTAATCCAGAAGGAATTTTTTTATTCCTCCGGAGCAAGTTGGGTTTATCTGTTATCGGATCTTCAAGGGCAGCAGATCACAAATGAACCGACACACTGTTTTTGTACAATTTTGGACGGCATTTCAGTCGGTATGCGCCCTTAAAACCACCTCTAAAAACAGATAATAAATTCTCCACCACAGCGTTATGAACACCATTTTCTGGCTGCGGCGATGCCGCGCCGGGCTTTTTTGCGGTGAATCGCTTTTTCGGTTGCGACTACAGTGCGGCCAAAGCTGTATTAAACGTTTTTCCGGGGCGCATGGCGGCGGCGGCGAGCTGTTCGTCCGGACGGTAGTAACCGCCGATATCAACGGGCCGGCCCTGAACGTCAAGAAGTTCTTTAACAATTGCCGCTTCGTTGACCGCCAGTTTTTCCGCGAGGGGGATAAACCGGGCCTTCAGTTCAGCGTCCTGATTCTGCGCGGCCAGCGCCTGCGCCCAGTAGAGCGCGAGATAGAAGTGACTGCCCCGATTGTCGATTTCATTGACTTTGCGGGACGGCGATTTGTTTTCTTCGAGGAACCGTCCGATGGCTGTATCCAGCGTTTCAGCAAGGCGTTGCGCCTTTTCATTTTTGAAAACAGCGGCGAGGTGTTCCAGCGATACACCGAGCGCGAGGAATTCGCCGAGCGAATCCCAGCGGAGGTGGTTTTCTTTCAAAAATTGCTGCACATGTTTCGGCGCGGAACCGCCCGCGCCGGTTTCAAAGAGTCCGCCGCCGTTCATGAGCGGGACGATGGAGAGCATTTTGGCGCTGGTGCCCAGTTCAAGGATCGGAAAAAGGTCGGTCAGGTAGTCGCGCAGAACATTGCCCGTCACCGAAAGGGTGTCTTTTCCGGCTTTGGCACGTTCCAGAGTGCAGCGGGTGGCCGCTTCGGGCGACAGGATCTGAATGTCCAGTCCTTCGATATTGTGATCTTTGAGGCAGGTCTCAACCTTGGCGATGATCTGCGCATCGTGGGCGCGGGTTTTATCGAGCCAGAAAACGGCGGGCATTCCGGTTGCGCGGGCGCGGGTTACAGCCAGTTTAACCCAGTCGCGGATCGGGGCATCTTTGGCCTGACAGGCGCGCCAGATGTCGCCTTTTTCGACGGTATGTTCGAAGAGAACCGCGCCGGAGGCATCGATCACGCGAACGGTTCCAGCCATTGGAATCTCGAAGGTTTTATCGTGCGAACCGTACTCTTCGGCCTGTTGCGCCATAAGTCCGACGTTTGGAACGGTACCCATGGTGCGGGGATCAAACGCGCCGTTTTTCTTACAGAAATCGACGGTTTCCCGATAGACTCCGGCATAGCAGCGGTCCGGGATGACAAAATTCGTATCCTGAAGTCTGCCGGCCCGGTTCCACATTTGACCGGAGGTACGGATCGCGGCGGGCATGGAGGCATCGACGATGATGTCGCTGGGCACGTGCAGATTGGTGATTCCTTTATCGGAGTCAACCATTGCGATGTCCGGCGCGGCGGCATAGACAGCGGCGATGTCGGCCTCGATTTCCGCCTGTTTTCCGGCGGGCAGGGTTTTAATTTTGGCGCACAAATCGCCAAAGCCGTTTTTCACATCGATACCGAGTTCTGCAATGACGCCGGCATGTTTTTCAAAGATATCCTTAAAGAAAACGGACACGGCGTGGCCAAAGATGACCGGATCCGAAACCTTCATCATAGTCGCTTTCATGTGCAGCGAGAAAAGGATGCCCTCTGCTTTGGAAATCGCGATCTGCTCCGCGAGGAATTGACGGAGTGCGGCGGCGCTCATAAAGGTTCCGTCAAGCACTTCGCCCGCCTGAAGTTTCAGATTATCCTTTAGAACGATAGTGCTGCCGTCGTTTGCCGCCAGTTCAATCCGGACGGTTGTCGCCTTCGGAAGGGTCACAGACCGTTCATTGCCGAAGAAATCGCCGCCGGACATGCTGGACACCCGCGACCTGGAGTCGGCGGACCATGCGCCCATGCGGTGCGGATTGTTTTTGGCGTACTGCTTAACGGCGGCGGCGGCGCGGCGGTCGGAGTTCCCCTCTCGCAGCACCGGATTGACCGCGCTGCCTTTGATTCTGTCGTAGCGGGCTTTCACCGCTTTTTCGGTTTCGGTTTTGGCGGTTTCAGGATAGTCGGGAAGAGCGAAACCTTTGGCCTGAAGTTCTTTAATTGCGGCATGCAGTTGCGGAACCGAGGCGCTGATGTTCGGAAGCTTAATGATGTTGGCCTCCGGTTTCAGCGTCAGCCCGCCCAGCTCTGCGAGGGCATCCGGAACGCGCTGCTCTTCAGTCAGGAAGTCCGGAAAGGCGGCCAGGATGCGGCCTGCGAGAGAAATGTCACGGGGCTCAACCGTCACACCGGCCGCGCCGGTGAATGCGTTAATGACCGGAAGCAGCGAAAGCGTGGCAAGGGCAGGCGCTTCGTCGGTGATGGTATAAATAATTCTGGCTTTATCGTTCATAGCAGTGCAGTCACGGGTTTAATAAGTTAAAACGCCTGTACGCTAACCGGATGCTGCGGGTTTTTCAAGGTTTCTCGGAAGGGCGGAACACACAGTCCCGACCGTTAAGAAAAGCCCGATCCAAGACAGCGGAGCCGCCTGCCTGTGCGTGTACGTACGCGGACAGGCAACCAAAGCTGTCTGATCACTGATCTCTGACTTCTAAATTTCTCCTCTGAACCCCTCGGAGGTTCCTCTGGCGAAGCGGGCGGTAAAAAATCTTTCGTTCTAATATAGTTCATACCAATCAGTCTGGAGAAGGGCCTATCACACGAAATCGGCGGGACGGGCGGTGCAGAAGGCAATCATTCCGGGGATGGCGGAAACCTCCATGCCGCGCCAGAAGACAATCCAGTTGCCGATCGTATGCCGTCCGTCCGCATGGCGGTCGTACCATTGATTGATCGAATTTCCATTCCGCGAACGCCAGAAGAAGGCGGGATGATTTTTGCACACTTCGTCCCACAGTTCCTGCGCAAGGCCTTCACCGCGCGCTTCGGAACCGACCGCGAATTTGGAAAGATAGAGTCCTTCCGGCTGCTGTTCGAGCAGAACCGCGCCGCGATAGTTTTGTTCAATGTAAATCTTCGTAACACCCGCCAAAACTCCCTCTTTCGGCTTCCGCCCGAAACTTTCTTCAAGCAATTCCAGAAGCCGGACCGGGTCGAATAAACTGCCGGACAAAATAACGGAACCGCGCCGAAAGACGGTTCCCGCCCCCTTCACCGTAAAAATCTCCTCAAGCAGATTGATTGGCGAGGTGACGGAAATATGGGTTCCGGGCCGGGCGGAAAGCAGCGCGGCGGCGATTTCAACCAGTTCCCGGTCTTCCGGGCGAAGTTCCGCAGAGGGTTTTTGCACATAACAATATTCGGTGCTGAGTCCGCCTGCAGCGCGAATAAAATGAACCCGCCGTCCAATGGTTGGAATTTTTTGGAGAAGACTGTCCGCGATCCGGCCCGGCTCCTCGACAAAAACCGGAACGCCGTCTTTTTTTTCTCCGAGGTTTGGAAATTCGGCCCGCTCAAACAGCGGATTGTTTTTAAGCAGGCTCCAGCGGACTTCCGCATCAGACCCGCAAAGAACCACGGCAGGCCGCAGTCCCAGTTTGAGCAGAAAATGCAGATCGAAGGCAAGCGCATCCGCGCCCTGCTCCAGGCTGTCGAGATCAGGAATCAGCAAGGCGAAACAATCGGTTCCGGCGGATTGGAATTTTTTGAGATAAAACTCGTATTCCTCGCGCCGTCCGATGCCGTCCAGAAAAAGCCGGATGGTTTTGTTCAGTAACATGCGCAAAAGGAACCACGATTGGACGGAAATGTAAACAATTCGTTACCGGTTATTCGTTATCGGTTATCAGGTTTTACTGGGAAACACGTCCCGCAACCGCCAAAAGGTTAACGGTCAAAATGCCATCCGCAGGACAAATCAATTCAGTTTTGTCTCGGTTCTGCCTGAAAAAACGAATCCGATTTGAATGCGAGCCGTCAGCAGGGCATTTTTTCTGTATAACCCCACTGAAACAGCAACTTACTGAAAAGAACCGAAAGCCCCTGCTCGGAACGCTATTAACTTCCCTTAAAGCTTGGACTTCGGACCGGCAGAGTCTAGGATGCGCGCCAGTTTTTTTAGTACGGGAGACGACCTTGGATAGCTCAATTAAAGATCCCATTCAATATTGCATACGCAACCAGCAATGGACTGAACTGCCCGACCTGTTGGAAAAACTGCATCCGGCCGACATTGCGGACATTATTGAACATTCTCCTCTCGATGATCAGCCGCGTATTTTTGACCTGCTTTCAGACGAACTGAAGGCCGACGTACTGTCCGAAATGACCGATGCCGCCGGGGCGGAACTGATCGAAGATCTTTCGGCCAAGGAAATTTCAGACATCGTCGATGAAATGGCGCCGGACGATGCAGCCGACCTTCTAGGAGAACTGGAAGAGGAAAAAAGCGAAGAAGTTCTCAATTTAATGGAGAAAGAGGACTCCGAAGAGGTTCGCGAGCTGCTGAGCTACGGCGAAGATACCGCCGGCGGTATCATGAGCACGGAATTCATCGCCCTGCTCGGAACCCAGACGGCACAGCAGGCAATTTATCTGGTCAGCGAAATGGAGACCGACGATCCGATCTATTCAGCGTATGTGGTCAACGCCGATGAACAGCTTATCGGTCATGTAACCCTCTGGGCGCTGCTTAAAAAGGAAAACGGGCAGAAACTTCTCAGCGAACTGGCCGAAGCGGTTCCGTTTGCCGCGCAAACCTCGACCGACCAGGAAGAAGCCGCGCAGATGATGTCGAAATACGACCTGAACTCCCTGCCGGTACTGGATGATCAGGGAAGACTGGTCGGACGGATTACGATTGATGATATTGTTGACGTTCTGGAAGAAGAAGCCTCAGAAGACATATTCAAACTGGCCGGCTCAACAGGGGAAGAGCTGGAATATTCCTCGCCGCTGCAGGCCAGCCGCGCCCGCCTGCCGTGGCTGCTGATCACCCTCGCCACCGGCTTCATCACCAGTATGATCCTCAAAGCGTTTATGCTGCGCATTTCAACCCTTGAGGTGCTGGTTCTGAGCTTTTTCGTTCCGATTGTCATGGGCATGGGCGGCAATACCGGTATTCAGTCCTCCACCCTGATTATCCGCGGTCTGGCGGTCGGCTCGTTCAATGAGAAAAAACTGTACCGCCTGCTCTTCCGCGAAATGGCCACCGGCATGCTGATGGGCGTTATCTGCGGCGGTGTCATCGGCGGATGGGCGCGCTTCATCATCGGCCATAGCGCAACCGCCTTCCCCCCGACATTTCTCGCCTTAACCGTCGGGCTCGCGCTGTTCAGTGCCATGATGTTTGCCGCCGTCTTCGGCGCCTTTGTTCCGCTGGCGCTCAACCGCTTTAAAATCGACCCGGCGGTAGCCTCCGGCCCGTTCGTCAGCGCCTCCAACGACATCATCGCTCTGCTCATCTATTACGGTGTCACCTTCCTGCTCATTGGAACGCAGGCTCCCGCCTGACGACAGAGGTCAGAGGACGGAAAACAGAAAAAAGAGAGAAATGATTTATTAACCACAAAAGAGCGCAAGGATCGCAAAAACCACTTAAACCGTTCAACAGATGGCACAGATGAACGAGGGAGAAAGAATTTGGTCAGAATAATTCAGGGCAAAATAATTTTTATTCACGTCAGCAAAATTCTCTCCCATTATTCTGACCTGAATTATTTTGATTTAAACATCTAACGAACAACTGCAATGTCCATTGTAAAAACCCATGCCATTCCGCTCTACTGGACAGATGTGTCAAACACCTCCCGGATCGTGACCTGGCTGACCGCGCACTTCGGTAAAATCTCCACGGCAATCAAGGGCGACCAGCGTAAAAACAGCCTGTTTCGCGGACAGTACGACCACTTTTCCACCAGCGAACTGCTGTTTTATGACCGCACCGAGCGCGGTACCCATATCGCCAAAGAATGTTCGATGCTCCACCCCCGCCCCGTTTTCCGCACCGACTGGCGGGCCTGCGCCGCCGCCGGATATATCGCCGCCCTGTTTGCAAAAACCACACCGCGCCACGGCCACGAACCGGGCCGGTTTGAGCTCTTCGAGGAAATGCTCGGTTATGCCGAAGAATACGGACGGTACCCCGCCTTCCTTGCCTGGTTCGATCTGAAATTCGCTGAATTTCAGGGACAGGCCGTTTTGCTGGAGGACGCGGGTCAGGGGTCAGGGGTCGGGGGACAGGGGTCAGAAGACAGTTACCTGAGACCGGCAAAGCGGTTTTCAGCCGAACACGGGGGACTTATTAATCCGGGATATGCCCGGGAGCACCGGATTCCGTCAACACCGATGGCCCCGGAAGCGCTTGCCCTGCTTATCGAATGGCAGCAGGCCCCCACCCCGGAAAACGTACCGGCCACTCCGTGCAACCCCGCCTTTCTGAGACAGATCGAACATGCACTGGAAAAATTCGTCACCTGGCAGTTTGACCTGCCGCCGCACATTCGCCGGACCGCCTCCGGAATTCTTCACTACGCGTAAAGTTCTCCACTACGCTGTTTTTAAACAATCGACACATTCTTTTAAAACAGAAGGTTCCGTTTCAGGAATGAGTTGAATCAGGCCGGTTCTTACGGTATTGTCCTGCCAGTTTCCGCAACAAAACATTGAACTCCCGCAACTGACCGGAATGAACCGAGAGGAATTTTACAGATGAAAACCGGCACCGCAGCAGACCTGTACAATCAACTGAATGCGTTCGAACCTGTTCAGGACATCTGCCGGAACGGGCTGCTGTTCATCAGGGAACAACTGAACTGCAGCCGGGTTTTTGTTTTTTTTAATGAACCGCCGGCGGACAGCAGCGGACCCTTTTACGGATTTTACGGGCTGGAACAGATGATTAACCGGAAAGAAGACGCGCTCCGCTTCATGAAACATCTCTGCGGTGCGGACCCATCGGCTTTTACTGTGACCAGAGGGGTTGAAGCGCTGGATTTTCACGGAAATGTTCTGGGAAAAGCCGACCGGATTTGTATTCCCATTGCTCTTTCCGGCGGCGGGACGCTGGGCTGGTTTGCGGCAGACAGTCTGACGGAGAAAACAGAATGGGAGGATGACGCAGTAGAGTTCTTCCGGATCTTTTCCCGTTTTCTGGCGACTGCGCTGACGGACAGAAAAAAAGAACAGCAGCAGGCGGAGTACATGAAAGAAATACTCCGGAAAAAAGAAGAGGCGGAACAGCACACCGCGTTTATCAACGCCATTTTCAACAATCTGGAAGACCGTTTTTATTTCAAAGACCGTCAGTCCAGGCTGCTGGGCGCGAATAAGGCCTGGCTTCGGGCAAGGAAGGCCGAATCCCTTGACACACTGCTCGGGAAAACCGATATCGACTTTTTCCCCGCCCCTCTGGGAAAACAGTTGTACGATCAGGAACAGCGGCAGATGGAAACCGGAGAAGTCACCCGGAACCGTGAACTGCAGGTTGATCCGGATGGAACCGTTACGCATCTTGAGGCCATCAAATGTCCAATACGAAATGAAACAGGCGAAATAATCGGAGTCGCCGGGATTTCCCGCGATGTTACCCGGCAGGTTGAAAATGAAGAACAATTAGTCATTGCAAAAAAACTCGCTGAAGATGCGGCCAGGGCAAAAAGTTTATTTCTTGCCAACATGAGTCATGAAATCCGGACGCCGCTGAATGCGGTGATCGGAATGACCACCCTGCTGATTGACAGTGAAATGGGCGACGAACAGCGCGACTTTGTTCAAACCATTCAAACCAGCGGCGATGCGCTGCTCACACTGATTAATGATATTCTGGATCTTTCGAAAATCGAGGCGGGCGCATTGCATCTTGAATCACTCCCTTTCAACATCAGGCATTGCGTGGAAAGCTCGCTGGATATTGTATCCCGAAAAGCCTTTGAAAAGGGACTCGAACTGGCCTGCTCGATCAACGGAGATGTGCCGCAGATTTTTATCGGCGATTCCGCCCGCCTGCGTCAGGTCTTATTGAATTTGCTGAACAATGCGATCAAATTTACAGAGATCGGGGAAGTGGTCGTCCGCGTCGCCGGTGTTCCGCTTCAGGAAGAATATCACCGTCTTGATTTCTCCGTAACAGATACCGGAATCGGGATGACGGATGAAACCATGCAGCGCATTTTCAACCCCTTTGAGCAGGCCGACTCATCAACAACCCGCAAATACGGCGGCTCCGGACTCGGATTGTCCATCTGCAACCGGCTGGTGGAAATGATGGGCGGAAGCCTTCATGTGAAAAGTTCAGTAGGGGTCGGCTCTGAATTTTCTTTCAATATCATCCTCCAGCGGGCATCGGACGATGCCTCTGCCCAACTGCGAATCAATCGCACGATTCTGAAAGGGAAACGGGCTCTGGTTGTAGATGACAATCTGACTAATTTAAAAATTCTGGAAGAACAGCTTCGGGAATGGGCCGTCATTCCTCTGGTTTTCACCTGCGGAGCGAATGCGCTGACACATCTGGGCAGTCTGGGTAATATTGATTTTGCCATTCTGGACATGATGATGCCGGAAATGGATGGTGAAATGCTGGCTGCGGCGTTACGGAAACGGTTTGAATTTCTGGATCGCCCCATCCTCATTCTCAGCTCGACCGGCAATGCGTCCATTGTCGAAAATCCGTCGGCGAACGCCTGGCTGACGAAACCGGCAAAACCGAACAACCTGCTGGAAAAACTGGCCCTGCTTCTGGAAAACGCGGAAACCGGAAAACTCTCTCATCCGGAAAAAATAGAATCTGCCGTTTCGCACACTCTGGGCCTGACCCATCCGTTGCGGGTTCTGGTGGCGGAAGACAATATCGTGAATCAAAAGGTCGCACTGAGACTGCTGAGCCGGCTGGGTTACAATGCCGATCTGGCCGTGAACGGAGTCGAGGCGGTTGAAGCCGTACAGAATAAAACCTATGATCTGGTTTTAATGGACATTCAGATGCCGCAGATGAACGGCCTTGATGCAACCCGAAAAATTCTGGAACTCTGTCCGAACGGGAACGCTCCGAAAATTGTGGCCATGACGGCGCACGCCCTGCAGGAAAGCAGAGAGGCGGGAATGGCTTGCGGCATGGACGGCTACATCGTCAAGCCCATCCGGTTTGAAAACCTTATTGACACGCTGAAAGAAGTTCCAAGAAGAGCCGACGAATGTAATGCCATCCCTCACATTCCCCAGTAAAAACGCCACTCCGAGCCGATTTAAGTTCACTTTTCCGTTTTACTTCGTCTTTAAATCCACTGATAATGCAGACAAAGCAAAGGGGGAGGTATGCTATGAACGGTACGAATGTTATGAAGATTATGGCTACGGTGGATTTTTCAATCGCGTCTGAAACAATTTTGCGGATGGCAAAGCACTATGCGGAAAAGCTGGGCGCTGAAGTCATTCTGGTTCACGCAGAACCGAAACATGACCGCTTTGATGAAGAAGGGTACGACACAAAACCGGAGGTCATGCGGCTGAAGAAAGATGCCCTCGCATTAGAACGGACCGGAATAAAGGTTACTTCCTTTTTCCTGCAAGGTCCGGTTTGCGACATGATCATTAACAAAGCGCTCGAACTGAAGGTGGATCTGATTATCACCGGCGCGCACGGCCATGGCGGAGGAATCAACTGCAAAATGTCCGTCGGACACATCAGTGAATGTCTTCTGCTTAAATCGAAAATACCGGTGCTGGTTGTTCCCGCCTGAGACGAAACACCCGCTGCACACAACACGGAAATACCTTTAGACGGGCGCCTGCACCGTCGGTGTCAAATATCCGTCACCATATTGTTTTTGACTTCAGAGCGGACGGTTCATAAAAGTCGCGATAAAAGGTGGTTCCGTCTGCCATTTCACAGGAAACGCGGACACAAAGACCTAAAATTTTCGAATCAAGTTCCGTTGGAACACCTTGTTTATAATAATTTCCAAGCGTTGAATAAGATTCCACCACCAGCGGATCGGTTACGAACTCACATTCCGACCCGGTCTGAAGCTCCTTCACTTTGAAGGATTTTTTAGCGAAATTCTGAATCTCTTTCGGCGGGCCGGTTTTTCCATATGCGCCTGCCCACTGCTCTTTTCTCAAGGAGTACACACGGGACTCAATGTCCAGATTCCGCAAAACCAGAAAATCATCACGGTTTGAAAATTTCAACTGATAAACCGCTCCGTCATACCTGTACTTGGAAGGGCCGCTGTCCCCCCCGATAAATCCAAGCTCCTCGCAGTCCTTTCGCGATAAAATTTTCTTTTCAACGTCCAGCCGAAGCCCGTTTTCCAGCACCTTTTTTTTCCACGCATTCTGAATGACCGGATAACTGTCGGCGGCAAACGCCGACAGCGGCAGCAGCGCGGATGTCCCGAACTGATAATCCGTTTGCACCTGCTTTTTTTTGGGATCGTATTTGATGAATTTTACGGTTCGTTCCTGATTGTCCAGATCGCGAATAACCATTTCAACTGAACTGACTCCTTTAAATTTCGCATGACCTTTTATCATCGAATAAATCGAACTTCCTGCGGAATCATCGCCGGACTGCTCCGCCAGGCAAAGCCAATGAAGCGCCTGTGCGCGATCCGGCACCGTTCCAAATCCATCCCGATAATATTTTCCCAATACACGCTGCGCCGTGACATATCCTCCTTCCGCAGCAATGGAGCAGTGATAAAACGCCTTCTCAGGAATGATGTTCGTCGTTGAAACATACAACTGGGACAGACTGTAACGGGCCGCCTGATTGGTTTGCGCCGCCGCTTTTTCCAGCCACTCCATTGACTTTTCAATATCGACAGCCGTTCCGCCATAGCCTCGATACCGGCGGCCTAAATTGTACTGCGCCTCCGCATCGCCCTGTTCGGCCTTCTGAATCAACTCATCGAACGGGATCATCCACCACTCATCCGGAACCAGCCCCTTACTCGCGGCATCTGCGGTCCGGCGCAGCCGCTCAATATCTTCTTTTGCATCCCGGTGCCCTTGCGCCGCCGCTTTCATATACCAGTCCATCGCCTCAAACCGGTCGGGCGGGACGCCCCGCCCTTTTTCATAAAAGGTTCCGAGATCATACTGCGCCGAAACCTCATTCATTTCAGCGGCCCGGCGAAGCCACGTAAAGCCCTCGGCGGGATTCGTTGATATCCCGGGAACCGTCACATAAATATACCCCAGATAAGCCTGTGCTTTGGCATGCCCCTTATCCGCCGCCTTCTGAAACCACTCGACGGCCTTCACATAGTCTTTCGCGGCGCCCTCGGATCCGTTGTAAAAACGCAACCCCGTTGTATAGTGCGATTCAGCATCCCCGCTTTCTGCCGCCGCAGCGGTTTTTTCAGGATCCGGTCCGGAAGAAACCTCCTGGGCCGGTCCCGGCAGGCAAAAGCAGAAACAGACGGCCAAAGAAACGGCCCGTGCAGAAAATTTATAAAAGGGTTTCAACGACAATCTCCATTTGTTTACAGCTGCGTTCAAAATAGCCGGCATATTCTTCCAGCTCTTCTTTAAAACACGGAATTGTAACGGCATTCAGATTAACCTCCCTGCTCAACTCATCCATTAATTCGGCCAGATCTCTTATTTTTTCTTTAAGGCTGCGCTTCATCGTCGGCGAAACACTATAGTTCACGGTTGTTCCCGTTGATGTCTTCGTTAACCGGCTCCCGAAACTGCGGATGTACTGATTATAGGACTTGATCCAATCCTGAATTCCGCGGTAATCCGTATCGCTGTAGATCATCTTGAATTTATCATCAGACAAGGATTTAACAATCCAGACAATTTCATCTGAATATTCATCCATCCTGTCCACATAGGCCGCCTCACGGCAAAAATCACGCCAGGACATGGTCATCCAATCCACATTATCCACCCGTACGGCCATGCGGCGGGTTTCTTTAAAGCGACTCCCTTCGAGAATCCAGTTCGGCATGCTGTTCGTCTCGCTGGTGACATACGTTGACACGCAAACCACCTGATTGCTTTTATCCAGCACCGGCCCTCCGCTGTTGCCAGGGATAAATGTGCAGGAAACCTCCACCAGCTTGGGACCAAGTGCCATGACCGTCCCGTCAATACGGGTCAAAACGCCCTCCCCTCCGCTGTTCCCAACGGCACAGACGGCATCACCGAAGCCGTAATCTTTTGAAACACGAAAACCTCGCGGATGGTTCACGGGAAACCGGATTAAATCCCGATCCGAAGCGACCTGCACCGTATCCGGAATGGAAACGGTTTCTCCATAAACATTTTTGATGGAAAAACCGGTTCCTCCGCCCAGAACGTGCATATTGCTTACGAAATAAACCTGCCCCTCATCCTGCATAAGAAAGCCGGTGCCGCGTCCCGTATCATTTTCGACCAGAAAAACACCCCGTTCAACCCTCAATGGCGGCTCTTCAACCTTCCCCGCAGGCTGTTCAACCTTCACCACAGGGGCATCAACCTTTATCGCAGACTCTTCAACCGAAGCGCTTCCGTTCGTTGCAGCAACAACAGATGCATTCGTTTCATTTTCCGCAAAAGAGCGTACCCCGCCGAAACAAAAAACCGCCGCGAAAAGCACCCGGGCAATCGACTGATACGCATTCATGGGACCGGTCTAACAAAATCGCGTTGGTTAAACAAGCCGAGAGACCAAAAAACATCTCCCGACAGGAAAAACCCAACTCAAAAACCGGACGATTCGGGTTCCCTTTCTCCGGTCCGTTTTTTCCAGACTCCGGAACTTCCGTCAGCGCAAGAACAAAACCGGTCTTAAAGCCTCTTTCCATCCGTTTTTTTTCTGTTTTTTTTCCCCTTTTTTGTCGCTCCGTTTCTTCCGTTTCTGTAGTCTTCCCCCTTTGGAATTTCAGCAGGAAAAGGAGCCTTATGTCTGACGAAAAAAGCAGGTCGCAAAATCCCGATTCAAAGGGCTATAGTGCCGATCATATCACCGTTCTCGAAGGGATCGATGCCGTCCGGAAACGCCCGTCCATGTACATCGGCGACACGGGCTGCCGCGGCTATCACCATTGCGTGTACGAAGTGGTCGATAACTCGATTGACGAGTCCCTCGCCGGGTACTGCTCCAACATTGAAGTCTGCATGAACGACGACGGCTCACTGTCCGTCACCGACGACGGGCGCGGCATTCCGGTGGATATGCACAAGACCGAGGGCAAGCCGGCCGTGACAGTCGTGTTGACCGTCCTGCACGCGGGCGGAAAGTTCGACTCCGACACTTACAAGGTTTCCGGCGGTCTTCACGGAGTCGGGGTTTCCTGCGTAAACGCCTTGTCCGAATGGCTGGAAGTGGAAGTGAAGCGCGACGGCTTTATTCATCACCAGCGCTTTGAAAAAGGGGTCGAAGTAACCGACCTGGTTAAAATCGGTAAAACAACAACGACCGGAACAAAGGTGACCTTCCTGCCTGACATGAGTATCTTCACCCACACCGGCGGCTTCCAGTGGGATATTCTCGCCTCCCGCCTGCGCGAACTGGCCTTCCTGAACCGCGGCACAAAGATTGTGCTGAAGGAAGAGGCGACCGGACGCGAAGAAATTTTCAAATACGAAGGAGGAATCCGGGAGTTCGTGCAGCATCTGAATAAAAATAAAGTTCCGATGCACCCGGATGTCATCTGTTTCGAACGCGAAAAAGATCATGTGACCGTGGAAATCGCGATGCAGTATTCCGATGCCTACACCGAAACCATTTTCTCCTTCGCCAACAACATCAACACCATTGAAGGCGGAACGCATCTTTCCGGTTTCCGGTCCGCTCTCACCCGCACCGTCAATGCCTACGCCAAAAACAACAAACTGATTAAGGACGAAAAGCAGGCTCTCGGCGGCGACGATATCCGCGAAGGTATCACCGCCGTTCTGAGCGTCAAACTCTCCGACCCGCAGTTTGAGGGTCAAACCAAAACCAAGCTGGGCAACGGGGAAATCGAAGGCGTTGTCCAGCAGATCGTCAACGAAGAACTGGGCACCTACTTCGAAGAAAATCCGTCCGTAGCCCGCACGATCATCGAAAAAGCCGTTGTCGCGGCGCGCGCCCGCAGCGCGGCGCGCAAGGCGCGCGATCTCGCCCGCCGTAAAGGTTCGCTCGAAAGCGGCGGACTGCCC
This sequence comes from Pontiellaceae bacterium, assembly GCA_025457785.1. Classification (GTDB taxonomy): domain Bacteria; phylum Verrucomicrobiota; class Kiritimatiellia; order Kiritimatiellales; family Tichowtungiaceae; genus Tichowtungia. The sequence continues at coordinate 17,978 of JALOTS010000001.1, forward strand.
GGCAAACTGGCCGACTGTTCCAGCCGTGATCCGGCACTGTCCGAACTGTTCATCGTAGAAGGTGACTCCGCCGGCGGTTCCGCCAAACAGGGCCGCGAACGCGAGTTTCAGGCGATTCTGCCGGTAAAGGGTAAAGTGATCAACGTCGAAAAAGCCCGGCTGGACAAAGTGCTCAATAACGATGAAATCCGCACGATGATCACCGCGATCGGCACCGGCATCGGAACCGACGATTTTGATATCACCAAAGCCCGTTACCACAAAATCATCATTATGACCGATGCCGATGTCGATGGCGCGCACATCCGCACACTCCTGCTGACCTTCTTCTACCGTCAGATGACGCAGTTGATTGAACACGGCTATGTCTATATCGCCCAGCCGCCGCTCTACAAAGTGACCCGCCGCAAGCGCGAAGAATATGTCGAAAGCGATGCGCATCTCACTCAAATCCTGCTGGATCTCGGCGCCGACGGGCTGCTGCTCCAGAAACCGGACGGCACCCAGCTTCTCGACACGAAAGGACTGCGCGAACTGCTTGAACATCTGGTAAAAATTGAAGATATCGCCGACAAACTCCGCCGGCGGGGCGTTGCGTTGCAAGAATATCTCAAATACCGCAATCCGGACACCGGCGCCTTCCCCGTTTACGTCGCTCTGATTCCCGGAGCCGACGGTGAGATCGAACACCGCTTCGCCATCGATGATGCCGACCTGCAGGCCGTTATCGCCGAAGTCGATCAGGGCGGCGGCAATCCGAACGGCGAAGGCGAAAATGCGGCTCCGGCCGTGCCGGATGTCCGCTATCGGGAACTGTTGGCCGCAAAACCGCTGGAAAGCATTATATCCAAACTCAATGAGGCCGGATTCTCCGTCGATCAACTGATCGACGCGGAGGATCCGCAGTTCATTCTCGACGATAAAGGAACCAAAATCCCGGCGGCATCGCTGATGGATCTCATTACCGCAGTCCGCGTTCTGGGGCGCAAGGGCATGTCCATTCAGCGTTACAAAGGGTTGGGAGAAATGAATCCGCAGCAGCTCTGGGAAACCACGCTCGATCCGGCGGCCCGGCGCATGACGAAGGTCGTACTGGAGGATGCTGTGAAAGCCGATGAAATGTTTACCGTTCTGATGGGCGATGAAGTCGAGCCGCGCCGTCAGTTCATCGAAGACAACGCCCTCAACGTCACTAATTTAGACATTTAATTAACCGCGAATGAACGTAATCAAAACATGGAGCCGTGTGTGTTTTATCAGAATAATTAAAGTCAGAATAATTTTCACTCAAACACGGGATTCTCTTCTCCCATTATTCTGACCCCAATTATTCTGCCGAAAAGCAGGCTGTGGTGAGGGTTTGATAGAAATTTGAAAGGTAGAATATGGAAAACACAAACGAACGGATTGACCTGATCAACATCGAAGATGAGATGCAGCGCGCCTATATCGACTACTCGATGTCGGTGATTGTCGGCCGCGCCCTGCCCGATGTGCGCGACGGCTTGAAGCCCGGCAACCGGCGCATTCTCTACGCGATGAAGGAACGCGGCTGGACTCACAATAAAGCCTACGTCAAATGCGCAAAAGTGGTCGGGGAAGTGATCGGTAACTACCATCCGCACGGCGATACGGCCGTTTACGACACGATGGTGCGCATGGCCCAGGATTTCGCAATGCGCGCCATGCTGATCGACGGACAGGGAAACTTCGGTTCGATCGACGGCGACCGAGCGGCGGCCTACCGGTACACCGAGTGCCGTCTGCGCCCGCTGGCCGAAGAAATGCTCGCCGACATTGAAAAGAACACGGTCGATATGCGCCCGAACTTCGACGAATCACTGCTTGAACCCTCTGTTCTGCCAGCCCGCATTCCCAACCTGCTGGTCAACGGCTCCACCGGGATCGCCGTCGGGATGGCCACCAATATTCCGCCGCACAACCTTTCCGAAGTGATTGACGGTGTCATCCACTTGATCGAAAACCCCTCAGCCGCAGTTGAAGACCTGTGCGAATATGTCAAAGGCCCCGACTTCCCGACCGCCGGAATGGTTTACGGCCTGGATTCCGTGCGCGAGTTCTACACCACCGGGCGCGGCAAAATTAAAATGCGCGGACGGGCGGAAATCGAAGAAGATGAAAGCGGCAAGGCCCGCATCATCATCAGCGAGATTCCTTACGCCTTGAACAAAACCCTGCTGATTCAAAAAATGGTTCAGCTCGTCCATGATAAAATCCTCGACGGCATTTCCGACATCCGCGACGAATCCGGCAAGGAAGGCATCCGCCTCGTTGTGGAGCTCAAACGCAGCGCCGTTCCGCGCGTCATGCTCAACGGCCTCTACAAATACACGCAGATGGAATCGACCTTCGGTTCGATCATGCTGGCGATCGACAAGGGCAAGCCGCGCGTTATGAACCTCAAAGAAGTTCTGCAGTGCTTCATCGACCACCGGTTTGAAGTCATCACCCGCCGCACCCGGTTCGATCTCGAAAAAGCGCAGGCCCGCGCCCATATCCTCGAAGGCTTCCTGATCGCCATGGACAACATGGACGAAGTGGTTCGCATTATCCGCGAATCGAAAAACCGCGAAGATGCGCAAGCCGCGCTGAGCGCGAAATTCAGACTGAGCGAAATTCAGGCCAAAGCCATTCTCGATATGCGCCTCTACCAGTTGACCGGCCTCGAACGCGAAAAGGTCGAAGAGGAATACGCCGAGCTCAAAAAGCTGATGGATTACCTCAACGATCTGCTGACCCACCCGGAAAAAATCTTCGGCGTCATCAAGGAAGACCTCGAACAGATCCGCGCAAAATACGGCGAACCGCGCCGCACCGAGCTGTGCATCAACGAAGGCGAAATCAATATGGAAGATCTCATCGCCGATGAGCCGTGCGTGATTACCCTCTCCAACACCGGCTACATCAAACGTGTGCCGGTCGATACCTACCGCCAGCAGCGCCGGGGCGGAAAAGGCGTAATGGGAATGGAAACCAAAGACGAGGATTTTGTGGAACACCTCTTCACCGGCTCGACACACGACTACCTGCTCTGCTTCACCGAAGCCGGCCGCATGTACTGGCTCAAAGCCTACCACGTGCCGGAGGGCAGCCGCCAGTCGCGCGGACGCTCGCTCGCCAACGTCATTGAGATGGCGCCGGACGAAAAACTGGCGGCTATTCTCTGCGTGCGCGAACTCGACGACAACGAACACCACCTGCTGATGGCCACCCGCAAAGGCATCATCAAAAAGACCGTCCTGTCGGCCTACAAAAACATCCGTGCGGGCGGCATTAACGCCATTAACATTGACGAAGGCGACGAATTGATCGGCGTGCAGCTCACCACCGGAACCGATGAAATCATTCTCAGTATGAAGAACGGCAAAGCGATCCGCTTTAAAGAAACGGATGCCCGTCCGCTGGGCCGCGTTTCGCGCGGTGTCAAAGGCGTCACACTTGAAGAGAGCGATCAGGTCGTTTCGATTGAAATTGTCGATACCGCATCCACCATGATGGCGATTACCGAAAACGGCTACGGCAAACGCACCCTGTTCGACGAATACCGTCTGCAAAGTCGCGGCGGCAAAGGAATTATCAGCATCCAAACCACGGAACGCAACGGCAAAGTCGTCAGTGCGCACGCGGTTCATGACGATCACCGCATCATGCTCATCTCGCAGAACGGACAGATGATCTGCATCGGAGCAAGCGATCTGCGGGTTATCGGACGCAACACGCAAGGCGTTCGTCTCTTCAACCTGGACGAAGGCGACAAGATTGTCTCCGCCGCCATTCTGGACCCGGAAGAAGCGCCGGAAACCGCAGAAGTGCTCGAAGCGGTCGAAACGCCCGCCGAAGGAACGCCGGAGCCGGAAACCGAAACAGACGAAGACTCCGCAGAACTGCTTGATGATGCGGAAGAAATCAATGAGGAAGAAATGTAGAACGAGCGTCCCGCCTGCTCTGTCCTCCGACATCCATTCAACGGCCGCTAGTTAATGATCGATTCTTTACATAAAGAATGGAATGATTTGTCCCATGCCTATTGATCTAAACAACCTGAACCTCGACCTGAGCCCGGAGTGGAACAAACAAACTCCGGGAAGTCATCTCCCGCCCAAAAAAGATAAACCCAAACAAACGTCGTCCGCCCCGAAAGGCGACGGCCTTGTGCGTGTCGGGCGCGAAACCAAAGGACGCAAAGGCGCGGGGGTTACTGTCATCACCGGAATCCCGTTACACCCTGAAGGATTGGAAAAACTGGCCCGCCAGTTTAAGCAGCAGTGCGGAACCGGCGGAACCGTCAAAAACGGCGTCATCGAAATCCAGGGCGACCACCGCGACCTGCTCATTACCGAACTGCAAAAGCTCGGCTACACCGTCAAACGGACTGGAGGTTAAAACCACGAAATACACTAAACACACGAAAGCAACTGATCCGTTTCGTGTGGTTCGTGTATTTCGTGGTTAAAATTCTTAAGCATTCCGCATGGTAACTTCCACAAGGTGGTAGCCGAACTGTGTTTTGACCGGGCCTTGAACTTTTCCAATCTCTGCGCTGAACACCACCTGATCAAATTCGCGGACCATCTGGCCGGGAGAAAAGGTTCCGAGCGCCCCGCCGTCGCGTCCGGACGGGCATTGCGAATGCTGTTTAGCCAGCGCGGCGAAATCCGCACCGTTTTCGATCTGCTGTTTCAGCTCGCTGCACTGTTTTTCCGTGCTCACGAGAATATGCCGTGCTGCTGCCTTTGCCATAAGTATCTCCTGAAGGTTTCATTCATTGCAAAGTGATAACGTGTTGAAATTGAATTTACAAATCAATCCTTCGAGGACTATCTTTATCAGCTTAAAAAAGGACTTTGAAATCCATCAGGACGAATTGCCAGCAAACAGGAAACTCGCCTCAATTGATGGCCCAAGAGCCGGAAGGATACAACGCATGAACGAACGCAAAGCAACGATTGAACGCAAAACCGGCGAGACAGACATCAAACTGTCAATCAACCTCGACGGGACCGGGATCTACTCCATAGAAACCGGCGTGCCTTTTTTCAACCACATGCTCAACTTGCTCTCCAAGCACTCATTAATCGACATGGACATTAAAGCCACCGGCGATATCGACGTGGATTATCATCACCTGGTCGAAGACGTGGCACTTGCGCTCGGACAGGCGTTTAACGAAGCACTCGGCGAACGGCGCGGCATTAATCGCTACGGTTTCTGGATTTTACCAATGGACGACGCGCTCGCCAGCGCCGAAGTCACGCTCGATCTCGGCGGACGCCCCTACCTCGTTTACCAGATCGCCAATCCAAAAAAACTGATCCGCGATTTCGACACCGACATTCTCGGACACTTCTGGCGCTCGTTCTGCGACACCGCGAAATTAAATCTGCACATCGACCAGAAATACGGCGACGACCTGCACCACGCGCACGAAGCCGTCTTTAAAGCGGTTGCCCGAGCCCTGCGCATGGCCTGCACCGCCGACGAACGCGCCCTCGACGCCCTGCCCTCCAGCAAGGGAACGCTCTCAAAATAGAACGGGCCTCCCGTTCGTTTTTATGGGCAAGCGGGACGCTTGTCCTACTTTCCGGCGAGTTGACCGCAGGCGGCGGCAATATCATCGCCGAGAGAATAGCGCAGCGTGGTTTTAAATCCGGCTTTGCGCAGCTCTTTTCCGAAGGCTTCACGGGCCTCTGTACTGACCGGTTCAAACGGCGCGCCGGGATAGGTGTTGAACTGAATCAGGTTAATGTGCGCGTCGGCTCCCCGCAACAGATTCATCAGCGCAATCAGGTCCTCATGAGAATCGTTAATGCCTTTCAGCAGCAGGTATTCGACCATGAAACTTCCCGATCGCCCCATGCCCGCCACAGGATTTCCAAGCTTGGGAAAAACCGCTTTCAGTTTTTCCAATGTCTGAAATTTTGCAATGGGAATAAGACGCTCCCTTACCTCCTGCCGAGCACTGTGCAAACTGAGCGCGAGCGGAATTTTCGGAAAACGGTACGCAAAACGCGCCATCGCGTCCGGGAGGCCGACCGTGGAAACCAGAAGGTGATTTTCGGACAGATTGAAAAACTGCGGATCACGCAGAATTTCCAAACATTGGAAAAGATTTTCCTCGTTGCGCAGCGGCTCGCCCATACCCATAACCACAACATTGCGCAGCGTCCGCCCTTCTTCGCACAAAAGCCGTTTGGCGAGCAAAACCTGATCAAGCATTTCGACAAAGGTCAGATTGCGAATAAAGCCCAGCTTCGCGGTAGCGCAAAATTTACAGCCGACAGAACAGCCGATCTGCGAGGAAATACAAAGGCTGGTACGCCCGGTGGCAATCCGTAAAACAACAGCTTCGACCCGATGTCCGTCCGCTGTCTGCAAAACCAGTCTGGTGGCACCGTCACGCTTTGAATCATGCCGCTCAACAATTTCCATGCATTGGAAACTCAGTGTCCGGGCCATATCCGGCAGTTTCTTCAAACACACCTCGATCGGCAGTGCCTTTTTGAAGAAAGCATTGCAGAATTTCTTCCTCTGATAAGGATCGCGAACCAGCTCTTCCAGCACCTCTACATTGTAAACTGATTTCATTCCATCACTCCACCGTTCCATCATCCAAATCAACTTCATCTTCCAGCACAATCTCCGGGATCAGCACTGCCGACTCACCGGCAGGAAGTTCCTGCACATCCTTGAGTTTTCGCCCGACCGCTCGCGACCGGGTTTTGGCCTTCTCGATGGTGTCCGAGGCCTGATTGATTTTTTTCTGCACCGCATCCAGAACATCACCGTATTTCGTCCATTCGGTCTTCACTGCCGCAAGGAGGCTCCAAACCTCGCTGGAGCGTTTCTCGATGGCGAGGGTGCGGAAGCCCATCTGCAGACTGTTCAAAATCGACCACAGCGTCGTCGGACCGGCGATCATCACACGGTACTGCCGCTGTATCACTTCGGTTAAACCCGGCCTGCGGATCACTTCGGCGAAAAGACCCTCGATGGGCAGAAACAGAATGCCGAAGTCCGTGGTTTTCGGCGGGTCTAAATATTTTCCGCAGATGTCTGCGGCGCACGCTTTAACACGGCTCTCCAACTGACGGCCCGCAGCCTCCACGCCGTCAACATCAACCCGCTCCTGCGCCTCCATCATGCGCTGGTAATCTTCGACCGGGAATTTGGCATCAATTGGAAGCCATACCGTTTCATCACGGTTCGCACCCTGCCCCGGCAGTTTAATGGCAAACTCAACCCGTTCACCGCCGCCCTTCGTGGCCACATTGACGGCAAACTGATCGGGCGTGAGAACCTGCTCCAGCAGGGCTCCCAGCTGCACTTCACCCCAGGTTCCGCGTGTTTTTACATTGGTCAGCACCTTTTTCAGATCGCCGACTCCCGTGGCCAGCGTCTGCATTTCGCCAAGCCCCTTATGCACCTGTTCCAGCCGGTCGCTGACCTGCTTGAAGGATTCGCCCAGACGTTTTTACAGCGTCCCCTGAAGTTTTTCGTCCACCGTCTGCCGCATTTGTTCAAGCTGCTTGGCGTTGTCGGTCTGTATGCTTTGCAGTTTCTGTTCAACCGCAACACGAACCGCCTCCAGCTTCTTCTCATTTGTATCCGCCAGCTTGCTGATTGCCGCAGCCACTTCTTCCCTCAGTTGTTTTGCGCCGGAAGCAGACTCGAGCCGGATGCCGTCCAGCCGCTCCCCGCTGGCTTTGGTAAACGCGGTCAGCTGCCCGGAAAAAACCTCAAACTGTGACTTTTGCGCCGAGGCGGAATCCATCATTCGCTGCACCACGGAATCCCCGAAGGTCTTAAACGCCTCGGCCAGCTCCTGCCGCTGTTCCCGGGCCGCTTTCCCCAGCTCGTCTCTGCTCCGGGCCGCTTCTTCTCTAACCGCACGTTCCGCACGCTCCTGCGTTTTTTCAAAACCGTCAAGACGCGATGCGAGATTAGGCGCATCCGCCTGCGATGTCTTTCGCAAGAAGATAATCTGCAGCACAATCACAGCCGCCAGCAGAACAATTATTAAAATCGGCACCACTTCCGTCACGAACAGCATCTCCCTGAATCAGTCGGTTGGTTAATCTGTTTAAAGCTTCCGCGCGTTTGGTTTAAAGATACACCCTCGCACCCGAAATTCAACCCGCAAAAAGATCGGGGTAAACAGACCTCAATCTTGACTTCGGTCATAGGGAGCCTGCATTCTCATGACATGGCAACTTTATCGTGGAACGAAATCCGGCATAACGCGATCCGGTTCACTCGCGAGTGGACGGGAGAAAAACGTGAAGCCGCTGAGAAACAGACCTTCTGGAATGAGTTCTTCGATGTATTCGGCATCCGCCGCCGCGTTGTGGCCAGCTTTGAAGAACCGGTCCGGAAAATCAGCGGAGACTATGGATTTATCGACCTGTTCTGGCCGGGCATCGTTTTAGTCGAACACAAAAGCGCCGGGGCCAATCTGGATAAGGCCGAATCTCAGGCCTTCCGCTACATTCAGGATCTCGCCCGCGAAGGCCGCCTTAAAGAGATCCCCCGCTATGTCATTATCTCCGACTTCACACGTATCGCCCTGCACGATCTGGAGCCCGAAGATCAGCAAGGATTGCCGCTTTTCGACAGTATCCGCATCGCCACGACCGAATTTCCGCTGGCCGAATTCCACCGCCACATTCACTCCTTCGCGTTTATTCCCGGCTACAAACAGCACCGCTTCAAAGAAGAAGATCCGATCAACATTCAGGCTGCTGAAATTCTCAGCGCACTGCATGACACGCTGGAAGCCGGCGGCTACTCCGGCCACCGGCTCGAACGCTTCCTGATTCGCGTTCTCTTCTGCCTTTTTGCTGAAGATACCGGACTTTTTGAGCGCGAAAGTTTTAAACTCTACGTGCTCAACCGTACCGCCGAGGACGGTTCTGACCTCGGTTTGCATCTGGCGCGCCTTTTCGATCTGCTGAATACCGCACCTGAAAAACGCCAGAGCAACCTCGACGAAACCCTGGATGCTTTCCCTTACGTCAACGGCGAACTTTTTGCCGAAAACCTGGGTTTCGCCGACTTCAACCGCGATATGCGCAACGCCTTGCTCGCCTGTACCGCTTTCGACTGGTCGCGCATTTCTCCCGCCATCTTCGGCTCGCTTTTTCAGGCCGTTATGGAACCGAAGGAACGCCGTCAGATCGGCGGCCACTACACCAGCGAGCGCGACATCCTGAAAGTTATCCGCTCCCTGTTTCTCGACGACCTGCGCGCTGAATTTGAACAAATCAAAGCCGACCGCTCGACACGCCGCACAGCGCGGCTGGAGGAATTCCAATCCAGGCTTTGCCGGCTCCGCTTCCTTGACCCCGCCTGCGGCTGCGGCAACTTCCTTGTGATCACCTACCGCGAACTGCGCCAGATTGAGCTGGAGGTTTTACAGGAACTTCTCAGAGGCCAGCGCGAAATGACCCTCGACGAAGTCAACCGCCTCTCGCAGATGGATGTCGATCAATTCTACGGCATCGAAATCGGCGAATGGCCCGCCTGTATCGCCGAAGTCGCTCTCTGGCTGATGGACCATCAGATGAACCTTAGGGTTTCCGAGGCCTTCGGCCAGCTTTACCAGCGCCTGCCCCTGAAAAAATCTCCGCATATCGTCTGCGGAAACGCCCTGCGGATCAACTGGGATCACCTGATTTCCGGCAGAGTAATCGATCTGCACACCGAAACCCTGAACGTCATGAAAGTGGAGGAAGAACCGGCGCATTACGATGTCGTCAACGTGGCGGCCAAAAAGGTCAACATCCTGACTCATGAGGAAGCCGCGAAACTTCAAGTCCATCCGCGTGAAAAATTCGACTACATTCTCGGCAACCCGCCGTTCATCGGCGCGAAGTTTCAAAACAACGAACAGCGTGCCGATATGAATGCCGTCGTCGGCCATGTCCAGAATGCCGGGTTGCTCGACTATGTGACCGGCTGGTATTTCAAAGCTGCGGAGTACATTCAAGACACCGGAACCGTTGCCGGTTTCGTTTCAACCAATTCAATTACACAGGGCGAACAGGCTGGCGTACTATGGAACGCACTCTTCCGGAAACACGGAGTGAAGATTCATTTCGCCCATCGCACATTTCCTTGGATGAGCGAAGCTCGCGGCAAGGCGCATGTCCACGTCGTTATTATCGGCTTTGCTACACACAACATTGACGACAAACGCATTTACAACTATGAAAACGACCAAGTCACCGTCCTTCCTGCAAAAAACATCAGTCCTTACCTTGTTGAAGGGCCCGACATTGCTGTCACAAACCGGAGCAAACCGCTCTGCAACGTGCCGGAAATCGGCATAGGCAACAAACCGATTGACGGAGGAAATTATCTTTTCACGCCCCAAGAAAAGGCGGAATTCCTCAAAAAGGAACCTCAAGCAGAACCGTTCTTCCGCCGCTGGCTTGGCTCAGATGAATTTCTCAACGGCATTGAACGCTGGTGCCTCTGGCTCGGCAACTGTCCGCCGGAAAAACTTTGTGCCATGCCTGAAGCAATGAAACGCATCGCGGCTGTGCGCGACTTGCGACTCGCCAGCAAGAGCGCCCCAACCAAAAAACTCGCCATGATCCCGACGCGATTCCATGTCGAAAACATGCCGACAGGCAATTACCTGTTAATACCAGAAGTTTCATCCGAAAAGCGCAGCTACATCCCGATGGGCTTTATTTCGCCTGACATCCTGTCCAGCAATCTGGTCAAAATATTTCCCGATGCCACGCCTTACCACTTTGGAATTCTGTCTTCCGCAATGCACATGGCGTGGGTGAGGCAGGTTTGCGGGCGTTTAGAGTCGCGCTACCGCTACTCGGCCAAGCTGGTTTACAACAATTATCCGTGGCCGGAACCAACCGACAAGCAGCGTAAGGGGGTTGAAGTCGCGGCACAGGCGGTATTGGATGCACGCAAAGAATCCCCGAACGCGACTCTGGCCAACCTGTACGATCCGTTGTCGATGCCGCCTATGCTGGTGAAAGCGCATGCCGCACTCGACCGCGCCGTAGACAAATGCTACCGCCCCGAACCGTTCACCAGTGAACGTCAGCGCGTAGAACACCTCTTTGCTCTCTACGAAAAACTCACCGCGCCTCTTCTGCCCGCCTCGCCGAAGAAAAAAGCCCGCAAGGCATGATTGTTTCCAATGCTTGGAAACCGCCAAAGCCAACTTTGAGGTGTTTATAAACTGTGTCTTTTTAAAGAAAGCCTGAGGAACCTCTTCCGCTGATCCGGATCACGAATCCGTTTTTCCAAGGCATAAATGTCACACCACGAATGAACGCGAATATGCGCGAATCATTCCTCTTTTTGAGCCAGCCTCTTCTGAGCCCACTCTTTTGCGACAAGAAAATGGGTCATCACAGATTTATCGAGACAATCCACTTCCGTTTTGACCAACCATTGAGCCAACTCATTAGTTCTCGACCCAACCCATTTTTGTGCAAAATCCTCAAAGAAATCACATTCTTTATTGAAAAAATCGATCGGCCTTGTCAAGGAGATGGAAAGCGTCGGCAACAGCAACTTTGCATCTATTGCAATCGCTTCAAACAGCGGTTCCACCATCCATGCCCAGTCCGACGGACGAAACCCGTACTTTCGATTTGAAACAGCCTCATATACACACACATTCCGGACGGTTTCTTCGCCGGTCTCGTCATTTTTACGGAGCGGAGGATAAGCAGTATCAAAATCAGTATGCCGCAACATCATATTACGCAGCGCATAGGGACACTCTTTGCTAATGCATTTGATTATATTTCGTGGATTCTCCGTCCAGTATACCTTTAGAAACTCATAAAATTGCTTACTGATCTCCATGCCATAACGACTCTCCGCTTGGGCTTCGTCCATTATTCGCAGCGCTAAATTTAAGCTGTGCTCTAAGGCTTTAACAGCATGACAAAGCCACCACTTCTTTCCGTCAAAATTTTTATCCCATTTAGATGGAATCAGGGATAAAGCATCATCCCAACCCGGGATTTTTGATCCATGTCGATCAATACGAGTGTCGTTGATCAAAACACTAAAATATGAATCAAAGAATGCCCGGACGACGTTATCATCCCAAATAAACCGACCGAACTGTTGCAATTTTGAGGCCCAAATGACATCCGTATAAATTTTTTCAGCCAGTTCGCGACAGGCAGAAGAATCTTCCATCGCATTTTTCAATAACTCTAAAATGTCCTGATCACGGACCGTCTCAACAATCTGCACACGCTGAACGCGGCTCCAATAATCTGTAACGGCATCAAGTCCACTGCAAATCGCAATTGATTGCGGTTTATCGTTTAAAGACCTGATTGGGCCGTTTTTCCAGTGAAGAAAAAGATGATTCAGAACGGCATCAACGGGCGGACTCACCCAATCACCCTGCGAATCAAGGATGTTTTTTAGCTTTTCAGCTAATACCTCCTTTGATTTTTCTATTTTTTCATTTCGGCCAGCCACTTCAGCAATCTCGATAAATCCCGCCCTGTTGTTAATGAGGAACTGATAAAGTGCAGGTTTTGAAATTTTAATCGCGGTCAGAACCAACAGATCGTCTGGGTCAACCTCGCCTTTGAGATGCCCCCACTTCTCCCATGTTTCTCGCAAAACCGCTTTAAATTCGCGAGGATTGGCCAAAAAAATTAATCAGCGCATGTTGAGTGGTAAACGAAGCATCTAAATATTTCTGTGGTATGCTATAAGGATCAGAATTCTCAGATGAGAACCATTTTCCCCGTTTTTCTGGCGAAACTGGATCAATCCATTTTTCTTTGAACAGTAGCTTTCGGAAGGTCTCAATTTCACGAAGTGCCTGAAGTGCTTCAATAACGGGCATATCAACGCAAGATGCAACCCGAAGGGGCCAAGCTGCATCTACTGACTCGGCATCGACCGCCAGAATAAAACTAATGTTGGAGGCGCTGTTGATGCGATTTAGGCCGTTAATTCGATCAAGTAGTGACGGCAGTTCTTCTTTCAGGATATCCTTGTCCTGATTCCGATCCACATCTTCAATCACGAACAATAGCTTTTTACCTTCACAACCAAGTGCTTCATTCAAACGCACCAGCACCTCGATAGAGTTTCGCGAGGAAAAGGCTGCCGCAAACAGTTCTCCCCAAAAACCATGGCTGGATAGTGCCGCATGATATTGCATTGGGAGATCAATAAAGGAGAGTACATCCATATGAGGCTTTAATTTTGCAGTGCCCATTTTCAACAAATGGCTGGAAAAGCCTTCGCGACGCCGTCCCCAGGCTCCGAGCGTACAAATAACATATTCCGGATATTTACTCTTCAGCTCCTGCGTAGCCCACTTAATAACAGTGGATTTCCCGGAACCGTATTTGCCCAACACGGCAACATTTTTGTTTTGCTTCGCAACTAACTGAACAATCTGATTTTCGGTACCGCGTATCTTAAAGTGGTCATTGTTGGCATCGATCACCGGACTATCGTCCATAAACCACAATTCGTCAGAAACAGAACTGTCCGATGCCACCTCTTTCTGTTGAGCCTTTGAAATCCGGTGATAGCTGGCGACAAAAAACTTGCCGATGTACCAACAGACAGACTGCGTCAACAAACCGGCTATAAATCCCGCCCAGTGCCATGAAGTTAATCCCAGATAAAGGGCGTATCCCAAAATGATGGCGAAGGCTGTGGGAGGATAATTCAAAATCCGCTTTAACGAGAGAGCCCATCCAGAAAAAATCGCCAGCACAATCCAAACAAAAAACGTCAACACAAACCATACAAAAAGAGCCCAGAATGGTGGCCTTAATGAAGATCCTATCCAGCCATCTAAAAAAACGATGCCGCTAATCAAAAGCCCTCCGAAAAGAGCCATCAGACAAACATCTATCCATCGCTTTCGCTGTGTATTGTTCA